>JBDTEE010000076.1:0-6229 GCA_039922645.1 Solirubrobacteraceae bacterium
GACACGATTCGCCCGCCGGCCTGCGACTGGTGAGCGCCCCCCGGACGACGCTGAGCTGCTGGCGGACGGAATCATCGCCCTGGCCGAGCGCTGGCTCTACCACAACGACGCTCCCGCGCAGAACTCCGACCCGGCCGCCTCCAATTTATACCAGGCAAGGGGCTCTCATGAGGCCCTGATTCGTGGCGCATAATCGCGCACGCTGGAACCAAAGAACAGGAGCGGAGTTGACCGGGTCAACTCCGAGGGAGGTGGGCGGATGGGCTGCTACGTGTTGAATTTCCAGGAGGTCGACCAGACCCAGGTTGCGGTCGTGGGCGGCAAGGGCGCGCGCCTGGGGGAGCTTTCGCGGATCGAAGGCATCTGTGTGCCGGCTGGCTTTTGCGTGACGACGGACGCTTTCCAGCGGATCCTGGCGCAAGCGCCGTCGATCGACGATCGGCTCGATCGGCTGTCGCGCCTGAAGCCGGACGACCGGGAGGCGATACGCGCGCTGAGCTCGGACATCCGCCGGGCGCTCGAAGCGGTCGCCTTCCCTGAGGACCTGGCGTCGGCGATTACGGCCTCGTTTGCAGGCCAGCAGGGCACGTACCTGAACATCGTGGGGCCAATGGCGGTCCTGCGACACGTCAGCCGGTGTTGGGCCTCGCTTTTCACCGAGCGGGCCGTGATCTACCGCCTGCGGAACGGCTTTGACCACCGGGAGGTCCACCTGGCTGTGGTCGTGCAGCAGATGGTCTTCCCGCAGGCGGCCGGCATCCTGTTCACGGCCGACCCCGTCACCTCGAACCGGAGAGTCGCTTCCGTGGAGGCCAGCTTCGGCCTCGGCGAGGCCCTGGTCTCAGGCTTGGTAAACGCGGACGTCTTCAAGGTGCGCGACGACGAGGTTGTCACCAAGGCGGTGGCCACCAAGCAGCTCGCCATCCACGCCCTGCCGGCTGGCGGTACGGAAGAACCGTTGATCGACCCGGAGCGGCAGGCGCGGCCAGCGCTGTCGGATGCGCAGGTCGTGCAGCTCGCGCAGCTAGGCCGGCGGATCGAAGCACACTTTGGCCACCCCCAGGACATCGAGTGGTGCCTGGTAGATGACGGCTTCCAGATCGTCCAGAGCCGGCCGATCACCACGCTGTTCCCCCTCCCGGAGGTCGAGGATCGAGCCAACCACGTCTACGTCTCGGTCGGTCATGCGCAGATGATGACCGACCCCATGAAGCCCCTGGGGCTCTCCCTGTGGCAGCTGACGGCCCTCCCGCCGATGTACGAGGCCGGCGGGAGGCTCTTCGTCGACGTCACCCAGCGCCTGGCATCGCCGGCGAGCCGCGCCGGCCTTCTCGAGCTCCTGGGGAAGTCCGACCCGCTGATCCGGGACGCGCTGCAGACCATCCTCGAACGCGGTGACTTCACCTCGTCGCTTCCGGACGAGGGTCCAGGCGGGGCGCCGGCTACCGACGCGTCGGCTGCCGGAGCGCCAGCCCCAATCGAGACCGATCCAGCCATCGTCACCGAGCTGATCGAGCGCAACCAGGCTTCCATCGCCGCCTTGAAGCGCGACATCGCGACGAAGTCCGGATCGGCGCTGTTCGACTTCATCCTGGCGGACATCCAGGAGCTGAAGCGGATCCTGTTCGATCCGCGAAGCCATCAGGTGTTCATGACGGCGATGGAAGCGACGTGGTGGCTCAACGAGCACCTGCAGAAGTGGCTGGGCGAGAAGAACGCCGCCGACACGCTCACACAGTCCGTCCCCCACAACGTCACGTCGGAGATGGGACTGGCGCTCCTGGACGTCGCGGACGTGATCCGCCCGCATCCGGAAGTGGTGGCTTTCCTGCAACACGTCGAGGACGAGAACTTCCTGGACGAGCTGCCCAAGCTCGCGGGCGGACGGGAGGCACGCGACGCCATCCGGGCCTACCTTGACAAGTACGGCATGCGCTGCGTCGGCGAGGTCGACATCACGAAGCCGCGCTGGAGCGAACGACCCACCACGCTCGTGCCCATGATCCTCGGCAACATCAAGAACTTCGAGCCGGGGGCTGGCGAGCGCCGCTTCGAGCAAGGGCGCGAGGAGGCGTGGTGCAAGGAACAGGAGCTGCTGGGGCGCTTGCGGCCCTTGCCGGACGGAGATCGCAAAGCCGACGCGGCCCAGCGGATGATCGACCGCGTCCGGACGTTCATCGGGTACCGGGAGTATCCGAAGTACGGCATCGTCAGCCGCTACTTCGTCTACAAGCAAGCCTTGCTGGAAGACGCCGAGCGCCTTGTGCAGGCCCACGTGCTTCGTGAGAGGAAAGACATCTGCTACCTGACGTTCCAGGAGCTGCACGAGGTCGCGCGCACGAATCAGGTGGATGACCAGCTCATCAGCCGGCGCAAGGATGCGTTCAGGTCCTACCAAGGGCTCACGCCGCCCCGGGTCCTCACGTCCGATGGCGAGGTCATCGCCGGGACGTACGGACGCGACGATTTGCCAGCCGGCGCGCTGGTCGGATTACCGGTCTCCGGCGGGACCGTCGAGGGGCGGGCCCGCGTCGTCCTGGACATGGCGCAGGCCGATCTCGAAGCGGGCGACATCCTGGTCACCACCTACACCGACCCTAGCTGGACGCCCCTGTTCGTCACGATCAAAGGCCTGGTGACGGAGGTCGGGGGCCCGATGACCCATGGCGCGGTGATCGCGCGGGAGTACGGCTTGCCGACCGTCGTGGGGGTGGAGCACGCTACCCAGCTGATCCAGGACGGGCAGCAGATCCGCGTGCATGGAACGGACGGGTACGTCGAGATCCTGCCCTAACCGGGCCAGCGCCCGACAGGTAGCCGGCCTGCACGATCCCCGCGACCGCGGGACTGAACCTGTAGCGCTATCTGCCCGTGACGCCGTCCGGCAGGAGTGCATCGGACGGCGTCGCGAGAGGGCCGGTTGTGTCAGCTCTCGAGCGCTGCAGCAATGTCGGCGAGTTTCTGAACCAGCCGGAGGCTGTCGGGTATGCGACGGAACCCGTGGTGCTCGTAGAAGTGTGCGGCCGTGTCATCGATCGCGTCGACGGTGACGAACCGGGCAGCGACGGTCTGGGTGGCGGTGACGATGCGTCGCAGGGCGTCTGCGAGTAGCGCGCCTCCGAGGCCTAGGCCGTGTAGTGATCGGTCGAGCGCGAGACGGGCGAGCAGGACGGCGGGGATCTGCCGTGGACCGTCGCGACCGATCGCGCTGGGAAGGTCGGCGCGCTGCAGTAAGTGCGCGGTGAGCGAGTAGTAGGCGATCACGTTGAGATCGCCCGCGTGCCAGACGAAGGTGCGGGCGGTTCGTCTCGCTTCGGAGGTGAGAGCGTGCGCGCGGAGCCACTCATCGAGCTCGCTGCGGCTGCTGTCGAACTCCTCCATACGGTGAGCCGTCGTGAGCGGCTCGGAACGAAACGACAGCTCGGTTATGGCTTGATGACCCGCCGCGCGCGGGTGGCGGAGCGCTTCAGCGCGGCGTTCGGTCGTTGTGCCTCGTCCAGCGCTGAGAGTATGCGATCGAAGAAGTCCGCTGGGACGACTGTCACGGCGGCATGTTCAACCAGCACCTCGTCGGCGCGACGCTCGGCCGCCGTGCGGACGAAGTCGCTCGAGGACTCGTGCACGAGGTCAGCTGCGTACTCAATTCGCTTCTTGGCTTCTGGTCGGATTCGAAACTCGAGCCGTGTAGACGCGCTGCGGATCATGTCCGGACAACTGTACGGTAGCAGCCGGTAAAGTCAACCGTCGGGGTGACTGCACAGTCGGTGAGAGAGAGCAAGAGGCGGCGTCTCCCTAGCCGTCGGCGACACAGCGGCCCGTCTCGCTGAGCCGTGGGCGCGAGGGCGCCCGTCCGGACGCAGCCGTAGTAGCCGGCTTGACAGAAGCCAACGTTTCGCGTTACCGTCGGTAACACGAATGGTGTACACAAAGACAGCGCGAGCGAGGGTGGAGGAGCAGACGCATACAGCGCTCCTGGACGCGGCGGATGAAGCATTTCTTGCGGGGCCCTGGGAGCAGGCGTCGCTTGAGTCGATCGCGCGAGCGGCCGGCGTGACTAAGCAGACGCTGCTGCGCCATTTTGGATCGAAAGGCGGGCTGCTCGAGCAGACGCTCGCAAGGGCGTTTGCAGAGGTTGAGCACCAGCGCCTGAGCGCGCCGAGACATGACATAGCTGGGGCGGTCGACAACCTGCTCGATCACTATGAGACCCGCGGCGGGCGGGCGATGCGCAGCACGAACCTGGACGTCGACGGCGTCGTAGCGGACCTCGGTCGCCGTGCGCGCCAGTTTCACCAAGACTGGGTTGAGCATGCGTTTGGCGAGTGGCTTGCGGCGACTCCTCCTGTCGAGTGCGACCGGCTTCGCGCCGCGCTGGTGGCCATCTGCGATGTGCAGGCCTGGTGGCTCCTCTCGCATGAGCTGGGCCTGGGAAGAGCAGAGATCGAAGCCACGTTGGTCCTGACCATCAGCCGTCTTCTGAGGGAGAACCCGTGAACATCCTGGCCTACACGTCGCCCGCACGCGGGCACTTATATCCACTGGTCCCGATCCTCGACGAGCTCGCCGCCCGCGGCCACACGATCGCGGTCCGAACGCTCGCATCCGAGGTCGACGCTCTGCGTGAGCGAGGATTCGATGCCGCCCCGATCGCGCCGGCGATCGAAGCGATCGAACACGACGACTACCGTGCGCGGACCCCGCCGGCCAGACTCAAGCGCGGGATGGCCACCTTCGGCGCCCGCTCTAGCCACGAGGTCGCGGACCTTCGTGCAGCCATCGCGAACACGCAGCCGAACGCACTTCTGGTCGACTGCATGACATGGGGAGCGACAGCCGTGGCCGAGGCCTGGGGTGGCCCGTGGGCGCACTGGTTCCCGTTCCCACTGGCTCTGAGCTCGCGCGACGTCCCCCCGTTCGGTCCCGGTCTCAAGCCAGCAGCCGGCGCCGTCGGACGCATGCGTGACCGGCTGCTCAGGCCCCTGCTCGTCGGCGCCCTGGCCCGCGCGAGCCTGCCGGCGCTCAACGAGACCCGCAGATCCGTCGGGGTGCGACCGTTTGGCACCACAGACGCCATGTTCGGCGCGGCGCCGCTGCTGCTGTACATGACTGCCGAGCCCTTCGAATATCGGCGATCTGATTGGCCGGCATCGATCCAGATGGTGGGGCCGTGTTGCTGGGAGCCGGCCGCCGATCCTCCGGACTGGCTGAAGGAGATCACGCGCCCTCTGGTTCTCGTCACGACTTCCTCTGAATTTCAGGACGACGGCCGCCTCGTCCGTGCGGCATTGGATGCGCTGGCCACGGAGGAAGTCGCGGTGGTGGCGACGATGCCGTCCACCGAGTTGGCCGGACCTGTGCCCGCCAACGCACGCGTCGAGCGCTTCGTCTCACACACCGCCCTTCTCAAGCACGCCACCTGCGCGATCACCCACGGCGGCGCGGGAGCGACCCAGAAGGCGCTCGCGATGGGCGTCCCCGTGTGTGTTGTGCCGTTTGGACGCGACCAGCTAGAGGTGGCACGCCGAGTCGAGGCCGCTGACGCCGGAACACGCCTGCCCGCCCAGAAGCTGAACGTAGCGCGGCTTCGCCGCCAGATTCAGCTCGCGATGACCAAGCGTAACGGCGCTCGCCGGGTCGCCGACGGGTACGCAGCCACAGGAGGAGCCGTCGCGGCCGCCGACGCATTTGAGGCGCTCACTAAATTCGAGTCGCCGAAGACCGACGCTCAGCGGCGAGAACCGGTCTCATAGGGCGCACCCACGCCATCACCTGCCCACCCCCGGTGGCGCGAAGGGATAGGGGACTGCCGCGATGGACGCCCGACTCCTATTTCTCGACGACCCGGGCCTTGGCGGCCCAACTTGAGACTGCCGGTTCCACGAACGCGTAGAGGTCTCGCCGGCTCCAATTCGGGCGCACAAGAGTTCTCCTCCTGGCCGCATCCAGCAACCAGGCGCCCTACTCGCCGAACTGCTCAGACCGCGGCGCGTGCACGACCTCGTGAGAAACCGTGTCACGAACTATGTCCCGAACTCGGCAATTCTGACCTCACCCAACCTGCGCTAATAACTAAGTAGCGTGGCTCGGGGATGGCCGCGGCGGCGTTGAACTCCACCAGCTCCTCGGCTGCCGATCGCGCGCACAACCGAGGCAGCCGTGACGGGCACACCAAATCGCTCGGATTGCCCGCGCCGCCGTAGTGTCAATGGCCATCGGTTTCTCCCCATTG
>JBDTEE010000077.1:0-13157 GCA_039922645.1 Solirubrobacteraceae bacterium
GCCGCGGCCAGCAGCATCGCCCCGGTGCACACGGAGCCGATGACGGTGCCGGCCGCATACCAGCTGGCCAGGAGCGCCGGCAACGGTCCGCGACACTGCTCGCGCACGCCGGTCCCGTGCAACCAGCCGCCACCCGGAAGCACCGCCAGCCCGGGAGGTTCGGGCTCGAGCGGGTCGACGGAGATGTCCAAGCCGTGTGCGGAGCGGATACGGCCGCGGGTTCCCGGCGCGCCCAAAACCCGCACCGGAAAGCCCGCCGCGGTGAGGATCTCCACGGGGGCGACGGCATCGAGATCGTCGAAGCCGTCGAACAGGACCACCACGGTGTCGGGCAAAGCAGGCAAGGACGCCATCATCGCGCGTCGGCCCGACCCCGTTCACGATCGTTCCCACGCGACCGCGGCCTAGGCCAATCGCGGGTAGTCCGCTGGTGCCCAGGCCGGCAGCGCCAGCACCGAGACCAGGGCGCTCTGATCGAGCAGGGTGACGGCCCCGTCGGCCCCGCGCAGTAGATCGTCGTCAGGGCGCCGCCGCGCCCACGCCTCCTCGGCGTAGGAGGTCAGAGCGCCGATGATGTCCGCTTGCAACTGCGGATCGGACGTGGGCGTGTGGAGCAGCAGCAGGTTGCGGAAGAAGATTGCGTTGAACGCCGGGGGCTGCTCGAAGTAGCGCCCGGCATAGAGCGAGAGCGCGCGGCGCGCCGTTTGCTCGGCCCGCTCCAGATGGCCCTCGCCCTCGCCCTCGTCCTCGCCGGCCCGGGCGCGAAGCAGGCTGGCGCCGATCATGGTCCCCTGGTTGTAGCTCCAGCGGGCGCGGTCGGTCGACCCATCGCCGCGGATCCGATCGATGTAGAGGCCGTCGGCGTCACGTAGAGCTCCCTCCACCCAGTCGTGCATCCGCTCGGCTTCAGACCGCCGGCGATCAACGCCCTCCATCTCGTCGAGATGCAGCCCCAGTTCGGCGTTGGGGGCGTTGGACACGGTGTTGCGGTCGTGGTTGCGCCGTCCGGTTCCGCGGCCCTGCTCCACCCAGAACACACCACCCGGACTGGGAACGTCCTCGCGGTGGTCCCAGCCGGCCTGGGCGAAGTCAAACAGCTCGGCGGCTCGTCCGTGAGGCCCGGCCCCGGGCCGCAGATGTTCGAGCTGGACCAGAGCCAGCCCCATCCACGCGTTGTCGTCGTAGTAGCGGTCGCCGCCCCCCGGGGTCCCGAGCACGTCGGATGCGTAGGCAGGGCGGAGCTCCCGTTCACGCCAGTAGCGCTCGAGGCCATCCAGATCGCGAGCGAGCGCGCCGTCGCGGTCGAAGTCCCCGATCAGACCAGGGGGCAGGCCAGCCAGGTCTAGGGTGGCCACGAACGCCCGCTCGGCCGGCCAGAGGTGCTCGGCCAGGCCGAGGCGGCCAAGCCAGCCCGGGCGGCGGTACAGCCCGTCGCGGCGGCGGAACGCCCCCTCCATGGCCCGGTGTGCACGCAGGGCCCGCTCGGCGAACTCAGCCGTCTCTGTCACGTGCCGACCTTGGGGCAGGATGGGGGCGAGGGCGGCTCTCTCCGCCGCGTCCAATCCTGGTCAGGCCGCGGCCAGTCGGGCAACCGCATCGGGAATTCCGGCGCCAGCACTCGGGAAACGAAGCGAGTAGCCCAGCTCGGACTTGATCCGGGCGTTGCTACTGCGCGCCGAGCGCACAACAGCACGCACGGGGTCCGGGCCGGCGGCCAGCCTCGCCGGCCAGACGGGAACGTGACGGGGGCGGCCGAGGCCGAGGGCCGTAGCGGTGAGGCCGACGAACTCTGCGTAGCGGATTGGTTGATCGTCGGCGACGTGGTAGATCGCACCCGCTGGGGCCCGCTGCATCGCCTCGGCAAACGCGGTGGCCACATCCTCGACGTGAACGACATCCCACCAGTTGGCCCCGCCGCCGACGACCGCGAAGCGGCCCGGCTGGCGTAGACGGCCCACGATCTCGCTCGCATACCAGCCGCCCGGGCCATAGACATGGCTGGGGCGCAGGATCACCGACGGCAATCCGCAGTCGCGCACCAGCGCCTCGCCGTCCTGCTTGGACTGTCCATAGGCGGTCTGCACCGGGAGCGGGGCGTCCTCGGTGAGTAGCTCGCCCTGGGCGTCGCCCGTGACCACGGTGGAGGCGAATACGAGCCGCGGGGTCCCGGCGACTCGGGCGGCATCGATGAGGCGGGTGCCCTCGACGTTGACCTCGCGGACTCGGTCCTGGTCTCGCTGGGTAGCGATCTCAGTGACCAGGACCTCCATGGCGCGAGCCTACACCGCGGTGTCGGCGATCGGAACCGTCTCAACGCGGCGGAGTTCGAGCGGCGAGGAGGGGCCACTCATCCGCTGGCTCCCGTGAGAATGACCGACTGGCATGGGGAAGGATCCGCTCCTCCGCAACGCAGTGTCGATCGCCGCACCGTGGCGGCTGCTCGTCTGAACGCGGCTTCGATCCTCGGGCCAGACCATGATCCGATCCTTCGGCTGATCCTGGGCTCCCTTGAGGTCGGTGCCGAACACTGGCCAGGACTCTTAGAAGAAAGGTGAAGCGGTTGGGGCTGCCGACATTAGGATGATGACTTCCTTGCGCCTGTCTCTGGCCATCGTCTTGCTCTCGCTGCTCGCTGGCTGCGGAGGCGGAAGCACTCAATCCTCGAGTTCGTCCGGTACGTCCTTGACGACGAGCGCCAGACACTCCCAAACCCATTCGGCAGTGCGGTCCAGCAGGGCCCGACGGGCTCGAGCCCGGATGTCGGCCGCCGCGGCTCGCCAGACCTTGATCGGATTTGCCACCCGGATTCAGAATGGCGGCTATGCCCAGGCCTGCGCGATGTTCACACCGGCCGTGCGGGCTCGCCTCGATCGTGACTTTGGCGGGTGCCAACGCAATCTCGCCAACCTGCACGCTCTGGCTCAGAGCCAGCGCGCCCGCGGACTTCAGGATGTTCTGCAGCGCACCATCGACCGGGTAAAAACGGCACGGTTCTCAATCTCCGGAGATACAGCCAGGACGACCGCAATCGGAAGGCCAGGAACGGTCACGAGACTGGTCTTCGCTCACGGCCACTGGGAGATCGGTACCCCCGCGACCTAGGCGTCGAGGCCAGGCTGGTGCGGGCTTGGGGATCTTCTTGAGTTGGGATCTGTCCCCTCGTGCACCCGCCGTTCGTTTCAGGGATGATCAGTCCCATACTCCAGTAGGAGGTCAAGATGAAGTACGCACTGTTGATTTACGAAAAGCCGGGCTCGCATGAGGCGCTGCCCGACACCGAGCGCGATGCTGTTTACGGGGAGTACTTTACGCTGAGCGACGACGCTCGGTGTGTCGGTGGCGCCCAGCTGCAGCCGGTCGCGACAGCCACCACAGTGCGGGTGGAGGCGGGCAGGACGCTGACCACCGATGGCCCGTTCGCGGACACCAAGGAGGTGTTCGGCGGCTACTACGTGTTCGAGGCCGCGAACCTGGATGAGGCGATCGAAGTCGCCGGGCGCGTGCCGGCGGCGAGGCTCGGGGGCAAGATCGAGGTTCGCCCGTTGGCGGAGCGTTAGGGCTGCTGGACCGGATCTTCCGCGAGCAGTGGGGCCGGGTCCTGGCCTCATTGATCGGTTTCCTCGGCGATTTCGATCTCGCCGAGGAGGCCACCGCGGACGCGTTCGCGATCGCCGCCGAGCGCTGGCCGCGCGACGGCGTCCCGGCCAATCCGGCAGGTTGGCTTGTGACGACCGCCCGCAACCGGGCGGTCGATCGGATCCGCCGGGGCCGCACTCTGGCCGAGAAGACACGGCAGCTCGACATTTCCGCCGCAATCGTGGATGAGTTCGACAACAGCGTGATCGAGGATGAGCGGCTCGAGCTGGTCTTCACCTGCTGCCATCCTGCACTGGCCGTCGAGGGGCAGGTGGCGCTGACGCTGAGGACGCTCGGTGGGCTGAGAACGGACGAGATAGCGCGCGCATTCTTGGTCTCGGAGGAGACGATGAAGCGGCGGCTCTCGCGCGCAAAGGCAAAGATCAAGGCGACTGCGATTCCATTCGCCGTGCCCGCGGATCACCTCCTACCGGATCGGCTGGACGCGGTATTGGCGGTCATCTACCTCATCTACAACGAGGGCTACAGCGGCCGCGTTGATCTCGCCGGCGAAGCGATCCGGCCGGGCGGGGTGCTCACCCAGTTGATGCCCGACGAGCCCGAGGTTCACGGGCTGCTCGGACTGATGCATATCCACCACGCCCGACGCCGCGCGCGGTTCGTAGGGAGGGACCTGGTGCTGCTCAAGGATCAGGACCGGTCGTTGTGGGAGCTCGGCGAGATCGCCGAGGGACGCGAGCTGCTTGATCGGGCACTCGCGCTACACGGCCGCGGTCCGTACGTGCTTCAGGCCGCGATCGCGTCCTTGCAGTCCGAAGAGCGCATCGACTGGCAGGAGATCGTGGCCATCTACGAGCGCTTGGTTGCGCTCACCGGCTCGGCGGTGATCGAGCTCAACCGTGCTGTGGCTGTGGCCGAGGCAGGGGACATCGCGCAGGCGCTGGCGATCGTCGAGACCCTGGACCTGCACGACTACCAGTACGTGCACTCGACTCGAGCGGAGCTGCTGCGACGCCTCGGGCGGCCAGCGGAAGCACGCGCAGCGTTCGAGCGCGCGCTCGAGCTGGCAACCTCCGAGCCCGAGCGACGCTTCCTCGCACGACAGATCGCCGAGCTGTGATCGCGCGGTGCTGATCTCGCGATTTCAGAAATCACGCCGGCCGGCAAGTCGCTCATCGGCTGCTGGTCGGGTGAGCTGGTAGAGGGCGATCCGTTGCGGTCCTGGGTTCGTCAGCTCGGCACCAGGGCCATGCGGGATCTCGAATCGCATGGCGGCTTTGACCTCGCGCTCCTCCAGTTCGGCGATCGCCTGCTCGAGGTCGGCTACCCGGTAGACGAGCACGGGCTGATCCCCTTCAAGGTGCCCGGCCAGCAGCAGGGCGGGAGGGTCAGGGTCCAAGCGCAGCATCGCCACGCGAGTGCCGAAGGCCTCGATTGCGAACACCGGTTCGGCCCCTAGCCGGCGCGTGAAGTGGAACATGTCGCCGGCTACGTCACGACTCGGCAGGTAGACGAAATCGAGCCGGTCAAACATGGCGAGAGCCTACGCCTCCCTCGGACCCCGATCAGCCTGGAGCAGGCCGACGCGGTACGGTGCCCGAGTGGCGCTCGGCGAGAAACCGGAGATCGTGGTTCCTGACGGTCCGCCGTCTTATCAGCTCGAGCTCGAGGACCTGACCGCCGGCGATGGCGAGGCAGCCGTGGCGGGCCGGATCGTCGAGGTTCACTACGTTGGCGTGTCGTGGAAGACCCACCAGCAGTTTGATGCCTCGTGGGACCGGGGTGACACGTTCAAGTTCCGGCTCGGCAAGGGCGACGTGATCGCCGGTTGGGATCAGGGCGTGGTCGGAATGAAGACGGGCGGACGGCGCCGGATCACCATCCCACCGATGCTCGGCTACGGCAAGCGTGGCGCGGGCCGCGTGATCGGACCTGATGAGACGCTCGTGTTCGTCGTGGACCTGATCGCCGTCCGCTGACCGCGGAACTCCGCTCCGGCCCCCTGGCGGCCCCTCGGGCGCTTTTAGTCCTCGAGCAGACCAGGATCGGCAGGGATATCGACGGCGTGCTCCTTGAGCGCATCGAGCGGAACGATCTCCAGAGCTCGGGCATGCGTCGATTCGAGCACGACAAACGCCGCGGCGCCGTCGTTGTAGGCCCGCAACCAGTTGAGCGCGGTCACGCACCAGCGATCGCCGGGAACCAGACCGGGGAAGCCGTACTGAGGGACGGGCGTACTGAGGTCGTTACTGATCCGTTTTTGGTGCTCCAGAAATTCGGCGGTCACCACGGCACAAATGGTGTGGCTTCCGATGTCCTCAGGGCCCGTGCGGCAACAGCCGTCGCGAAAAAAGCCCGTCAACGGGTCGGTGCCGCAGCTCTCAAGCTCGCGGCCGAGGACGTTCAAGTTGCCCATCCCCGAAGTATCACGTGGGTTGCAGCGCGGCCGTCGCCGACCTATACCGAGAGGCGGTACGGGCCGGTCAGCGGCTCCGTGTCCTCTATGCCATCGGTCCCGAGGTGCAGATGGAGCCGGCCGCCGTGTGGGAGGACCTCAAGCTCGATCTCGAGTTGGGGATCAAGCATCGCGAGGCGTGGGAGCGGGTCGCGGTTGTCACCGATCTGGACTGGCTGTGGCATGCGTTCAGGCTGTTCTCGTGGATGGTTCCGGGTGAGATGCGCTTGTTCGGAGAGAGCGAACTCGCCCAGACAAAGAAATGGTTGACGGAATAGCGCTGCAGCCAATGGTGCGTCACGACAGCCACCTTGCGCGACCATGAGCCCGGCGTTCGTGAGTCCGGGGCGGTTCGCGTCACTCTCCGAGTGTCTCGACCTCGGCCGGACGCGCATCCCCGTAAGGGTCTTTGGGCGAGCGGTCGTCTGAGAGCGACTCACGGGAGCCCGTGACCAGCTGCTCGATGGCGTCGGCCAGATGCACCGGCGCGATGTTGTCGTCGCCTCGCTCCACGCGGATCTTGTGGGCCGCTAGGAGAACGTCGGCGTGTCCGTATCCAGCCGGTGGCTCAAAGCGGTAGGAGGCGAGCTCGATTAGCAGTCCAAGCGGGTCCTTGAAGTAGATCGAGTCCATGAACCCGCGGTCCTTGACGCCGCTATGCCTGATCCCGCGTTCGTTGAGCCGCTCGACAGTCTGCACAAACGTGGCCTGAGAGAGCGCGAAGGCGAGATGGTGCACACATCCCGGGTCGGTGGGGGTGCGCGCGGGGTCCGGCCGTCGTTCCTTGTTGGTGAAGACGGTGATCAGGCGCCCGTCGCCGGGATCGAAGTACAAGTGACTCTCGGTGGCGTCGTCGAGGTTGGGCTGCTCGAAGACAAACGGCATGCCGAGCAGGCCCTCCCAGAAGTCGATCGAGGTCTGCCGGTCAGCACCGACCAGCGTGATGTGGTGCACGCCCTGGCTCTGGATCTTTCGCATGAGAGTCGTTGTCCTTCTGAGTTGGAGGTCGTGGTCGTCGCCGGTAACCGATGAGATCCGGGCTCGGTTCCAGTCAGAGCTTGTGAACGACAAAAGTCACGAGACGGCAATGAAAGCTGAGGCGTCATCCTCATGCCCCATCCATTCGTGCCCGGTGCTGAGGACGAGCGATCGCCACCGCGGAAGAGTGAGGTGAGCATCGCAGACCCGGCGAGGGAGCTAGCGGTCCGCGGGCCGCTCATCCGTTCTGATCTGCCGGGCCTCTATCGCCGGAGCTGCGCTGCGCTGCAGGGGTGCCAGGGCGGGGTGCTGATCTGTGACGTCGCCGGCGTGTTCGCCGACGCGGTGGCCATCGAGGCGCTGGCCCGGATGGCGCTCGGGGCGCGCCATCACCGCTGTCAGGTCGAGTTGCGGGGATCGACCGAAGAGCTCGATGCGTTGATCGAGTTGGCGGGGCTGCGGGAGGTGCTCAGGCCTCGAACTCCAAGGGCAGACCGAACAGCGGGAACAGAGTCTGGGTATTGAGGAAGAAGGTGAGCTCCACGATCCGCCCGTTCTCAATCTCGATCACCTGCAGGGCCCAGGGCTCGTACCCGACCCCCGAGTCGGCTGGCTTGTATTGACCGAAGGCCGGTGAGCCGTTGGCCGTGACTGTGGGGATGACGCGAGAGCCACGGCAGCCGTTGCCCGGGCCGACCCACCACTTGAGGATGTCATCGCGCCCGGCCAGCCACAGGTCAAAGGGCGGCATCGATTGGGTGGCGTCCTCGTGGATCAGGGTGCACAGGGCCTCCATGTCGTAGCGCTCGAACGCCTGGACGTAACGAGCCAGGAAGTCCTGATCCGCGGCGCTGAGGTCGGCCACGCGCGTCTCGGCCGCGCCCGTGCCGTCGGCCAGCGTGGCTCGGGCTCGCTGCAGGGCGCTGTTGATCGAGGCAACGCTGGTCTCGAGCAGTTCGGCGGCCTCCGCGGCCTTCCAGTGCAGGACCTCGCACAGGATCAGCGCGGCGCGCTGGCGGGCCGGCAGCTGCTGGAGTGCGGCCACGAACGCCAAGCGGATGGTCTCGCTGCGCACCGCCGCCTCGGCGGGATCGGGATCCGAGGAAACCAGTGTGTCGGGTATCGGCTCGATCCAGGTTTCGTCGGGTCGGATGTTGAGGTTCGCCATCTCGGCGGCCTTGGCGGGACCGAGGTCCATCGGCGTCGCCCGGCGCTTTCGGCCCTCGAGTTGGTCAAGGCACACGTTGGTGGCAATGCTGTGGAGCCACGACTTCAGTGACGAGCGGCCTTCGAAGCGGTCCTTGCTACGCCAGGCGCGCAGCAAGGTGTCCTGGACGGCGTCCTCGGCCTCAAACGGGGAGCCAAGCATCCGATAGCAGTAGCAGGTGAGGGCGGAGCGATACTGCTCGAAGTCAGACGCCGTCAGCCCGGCGGCGGGTGAAGTCGACATGCGTCGCATCGTACGGCGTCCGCGGACGGCGTGGAAGAGCGCTCGGTCAGGTCGCGCGGCACAGCTGCTGGGATGCCATCACCCCGTGCTGGTGTCCAGCGAGCCCCGCGACCGCAGGTGTTCCATCCCCGTCTACATATTCGGTACCGCGATGGAACACCTCAATCAGTTCGCAGAAGCCGGCGTTCTGCTCGTGGACGACCACGCGGCCGTTCACGAGCTGCTCGTCGAGGAGTTCGAGTTCGATCCCGACGTTGAGGTCATCGGACAATGGGGTAATTGTCGGTGGTCCCGTCGCTGCTGTCGTCGCTGGCCTCAGGGCCCGGTACCTGCGGTGGGGCGCCAGCAACGAAGAGCTCCCCGGAGACAGACGCTTCTTCGGCGAAAGAGGCCGCCCAACACCCCGCGCCTGGGCACTTGGCCCGCGAGGTCTTCGAGATCAGGCAGCGCGCGCTGGCTACCGGAGTACCATCCTTTTGAGCTTCGCCTCAACCTTCGGCGGGTCTGCGTTTCTCGGCTTCAGCGACTGGGTCGACATGTGCGGCACCCCTTCACGGGTGATCGAGATAGCCATCCCGTCAGGAGCTTGAGTCCATGAACCGCCCTTCAGTAGCACCCAATCAGTCCGAGCCAACGAGCTGCGCGAGCAGTTCTCGCGGGCGCCGGCTAACCAGAACTTTGGGCCGCTCACGTTCTCACGGCCGCGCGGATGGGGTCGCTTCTGTGAGTCGGAAGTTGATGCTCGTCGCCGCAGCGCTAGCCGGTCTGGCCTTGGCCGGTTGTGGGTCGGTCAGCTCGAGCGGATCGGGAATGATGAGCGGCAGCGGTCATTCGACCGCCGCATCGACCGGCGCCGGAATGAGAGGCGGTGTGGCTGGCTACCATTTCGCGCGAGCGAACTGTTCGGCGCCTCGGTCACTGCCGGGTCACATCCTCAACGTGACACTGGCCGACATGGGCATGACGCAGATGATGGGCGGCACAGCCCCAATGGGCGCGCACATGATGCTGCGGATCTCAGCGGTCACGGTTCCCGCCGGGCAGGTCAGCCTCGTGGCGTCAAATCTGGGTTGGCGTACCCACGAGCTCGTGATCCTGAAGCTGGCGGGCGGAGCCGCCGCCGGCCGTCGCGTCCCCGCCACCAACGGCAAGGTCGCCGAGACGGGCAGCTTGGGCGAGGCCTCGCGTAGCTGCGGCAGCGGGACCGGCGACGGGATCAGCAGTGGCAGCGTCGGCTGGACAACCCTGACCTTGACCCCGGGGCGCTACGAGCTGATCTGCAACCTGCCCAACCACTATGCCGACGGGATGTACGCACAGCTGACCGTCACCTGAGCCCATGGGACATCGCACTCGCCCGAGACGATGATCCCCAGGACGATCAGACCGGCGCACACGGCCTCTCTAGCGCGGGACCGACGCCCACCTGGAACCCCCGTGGCCCAGACACCTCCTTTGCACGCCGTGCGAGCGTGCTCGCCTGTTACTGGTGTCGTTTAGCGGTATCCCGCCGTGCGTGGCTCAAATGAGCGTGACCATCAATGTGCGCGGGGTGGCGCTCAGCGCATGAAAGCCGAAATGCTCGTAAAGAGCCCGGCGTGCCGGGCCGGATGACTGAGCCTCGTGACGAGCGGAGCATGCAACTGGCCCCTCTCCGATCCCGAGCATCAGCCCGTCCGTTCGTAGCCTCCGCTTCCCGGCCACCAAGGGCACCGCTTCGCGCGGCTCGCTTCGCTCGGCCCTGTCGGGCCGCCCTTGACTGCCGGTCCGCTCCGACTGGATGGCAATGAAGGTCCGCTGACGCAGACCTCGTCAGAGCCCTCCAACCGAAGGAGCACGCATGCATTCCCGCAGTTCGAATATCCGTGCGTTGCCAGTCGTCTGACCGAGGCGCGCGAGGTGATCCTCGATCTCGGGCTCCCCGACGGATTCCGCGGCGACCTCATTCCGGAGCCCGTCGCCGGAAACCCAAATCCCGAGCGACCGTGCGTCGAATCCTCCGAGCCGTTTGGTTGGTGATCGGCACGATCCTGGCATTGCTTTCGCCGGGGGCAAAGCGGTAGCGTGCGGATATGTCTGGTGCGTGGCCCGCGCTGTCCTATCCGCAGTGGAGCGCGACCTGCGACACGCTGCACGCGCATACGCAGGTCCTGGGCAAGCTGGCGGTGGCTCTCGCCCCGCCCGAGCCGGAGCTTCAGCACGCCGCGCTCCGGCTGACCGCACGAGGGTGGGAAACGGCTCCACTCCCCGCTCCGGATGGCTCGGGAGCGTTGGTCGTCACCCTCAATCTGCTGGCGCACGAGGCGATCGTCGAGCACAGCGACGGGAGCGGTGGACATGTTGCCCTGGGACCCGACCGTCCCGTCGCCATCGTCACGCGCGAGCTACTGGAAGCGGTCCGCCACTGCGCAGGCCCGGTCGAGATCGATCCGCGGCCACAGGAGGTGCCCTGGACTGTGCCGCTTGACGAGGACGACGAACATGCGCGGTACGACGCAGAGCAGGCGGAGAACTACTTTGCGGTGGCGACCAGCGCTGCCCTTGCGCTCGCGGCGTTTCGCGCGCCGTATCGAGGACGCTCGACCCCCGTCAATGCGTGGTGGGGCTCATTTGACCTCGCGGTGAGTCTGTTCTCGGGTCGGCCGGCCGAGCCACCGTCGCCGGACTTCATCATGCGTAACGCGATGGATGCCCAGGAGGTGGCCGTCGGCTGGTGGCCGGGGGACCCCAAGTACGAGAGCGCCGCGTTCTACGCCTATGCCCACCCGGCCCCGGAGGGTTTCGCCGGGGCAAACCTCGGGCCGCGGCCGGCGCGCTGGGAGCCCTCGCTCGGTGAGTACATCCTGGACTGGGATGACGTCCGCTCGAGCCCAGACCCGCACGCGCTCGCCTTGGAGTTTGCGCGCTCCGCTACGCGCCATGCGTGCTCGGTGTGCGAGTGGGACCCAGCGCTGGCGGCCAGCGCGGAGGGAATACCCCCACCGGTGAGGTGATCGTGTGGCTGGGGTGACAATCGAGCATGAGCTCGTAACGAGGGATGGTCGAACGCTGCAGGTGCTGGAGCGCGGCGTCTCGAACGGACGCCCGGTACTTGTGCACGGGGGCACTCCCAATTCGCGTCTGCCCTACGAGCCTGACGTGGCGGTCGCCGAACGCCGGGGAATTCGCCTCATCTCCTACGACCGCCCAGGCTACGGCGGCTCGACTCGGCAGCCGGGACGCACGGTGGCTGATTGCGCCGAGGATGTTCGCGTGATCGCGTCGGCACTGGAGATCGAGCGACTCGGGGTTTGGGGGATCTCCGGAGGTGGCCCGCACGCGATCGCCTGCGCGGCGCTGCTCCCCGATCTCGTCCCGGCCGTCGGGGTGCTGGCCTCCTCGGCGCCGTGGGGTGCCGAGGGACTGGATTATTTCAGCGGCATGGGACAGCTGAACGTCGAGGACACCCGGCTGTTGCTGGAGGACCCAGCCGCGGCGCGGGTCAAGTGCGAAGCCGATCGACTGGAGATGCTCGCGCTCACCGCAGATGACCTGCGCGAGTATCTCGAGACCCTGTTGACGCCCGTCGACGCGGCCGTGCTCACCGGTGAGCTGGCGCAACATCTCATCGACTCGACTCGCTTGGGCCTTGCTCCGGGGTCGGACGGCTGGTGGGACGACGGCGTCGCCTTCCTCGAGCCGTGGGGTTTCGAGCTCGATTCGATTCGTACCCCGGTGTTGTTGCGACATGGCCGTCAGGACCGCTTCGTCCCGTTCGCCCACGGGGAATGGCTTTCGCGCCACATCCCCAATGTTCAGGCCGAGCTGACCGAAGACGACGGACATATCACCTTGCTGACCAATCACCTCGAACACCTGTACAGCTGGTTGCTTGAGCGCTTGGATCGGGCTGAGGCCTAATACGGCGCGGCGCAATTAGGAGTACGGTCGATGGACTGGCCCTGCGGCCAGAGCGCCGGCCAAAGCCCGCAAGCCGCCGAAAGCGCACACAGCGCGGACGAGGAGATGGAGCGGAGGCAAACAGCGCTCGACTGTGGGGCCAGGCGTGTGCTATCGCGTCGCTCCGCGCGGGGACCCCGGTACGACGAGCCCGGTTTCGTATGCGGTGACGACGGCCTGGGTGCGGTCGCGCAGCCCGAGCTTGTTGAGGATGTGGCTGACGTGCGTCTTGACGGTCTCGTCCGTCACCACGAGCCGGCGGGCGATCTCGGAGTTCGATAGGCCCTCCGCGACGAGCTGCAGGACTTCTGTTTCGCGCCGGGTGAGCTCTTCGAGCGCCGGGAGCGGCTGCCATTTGGCTGTGGGACGTTGGGCGAACTCGCTGATGAGTCGGCGGGTGACGCCGGGGCGAGCAGGGCGTCGCCGGCGGCGATGACGCGCACCGCTTCAAACAGGCGTTCGGCCGTCACGTCTTTGAGCAGGAAGCCGCTGGCGCCGGCGCGGAGTGCGTCGTAGACGTACTCGTCGAGGTCAAAGGTGGTGAGCACAAGGATGCGCGGCCGGTCGGTCCTCTCGCTCGTGAGTTGTCGGGTGGCTTGGATGCCGTCGATGCCGGGCATGCGGCCGGCGCGGGCGTCGCCGGGCGGCTGATCCTGCCCAGCAACGGGTTCACCGCCGCCCACGCTGCGTGCTGCCGCGGGCTCCGTGCTCTACCTCGCCCTGATCGCTCTGCTCAGC
>JBDTEE010000078.1:0-6408 GCA_039922645.1 Solirubrobacteraceae bacterium
GCCGGGCTGGCCGCTGGCGCCCGGCTGCGCACTCCGGCCCTCCGCGGCCGCCTCCTGTGCGCGGTGGTGGCCGTCGATGCGGTCGTGCTGTTCGCCGCACCGCAGCTGTCCTTACCGCGCCATGTGGTGGTCGACACCAAGCCCGCTGCCTTTCTCAGCCGCCACCTCGGCGAGGGTCGCTTCTTCACCCTGGGGCCCCTGCAGCCCAACTACGGCTCGTACTTCGGTCTCGCCTCGGCCAACATCAACGATCTACCCATCCCCAAGCTGTACTCCAACTACATCCACGCCCGGCTGGACCAGTTTGTCAACCCGATCGTCTTCGTGGGGAACACGGGTGGCGGCCGCAGCCCCTACGTCCCCACGACCGAGCAGGAACTCGTGCGCAACCTCGACGGCTACCGCGCGCTGGGCGTCAACTACGTGCTCACCCCAGCCAACCAGCCCCTGACCCAAAGCCCCTCCAGCTTCCAACTTGCCGCCCGCACCCCCACCACCCGGATCTATCACCTCACCGGGGCCGCCCCCTACTTCACCGCCCCCGGATGCCGCGTCCAATCGGGCGATCGCCAAGACGTCACCCTCACCTGCCCCCACGCAACCGCCCTCACCCGCCGTGAAACCGACCTGGCCGGCTGGACCGCCACCATCGATAACCACCAGACCCCCATCCGAGAGGCCGACGGTCTATTCCAAGCCACCACGATCCCCGCCGGCATCCACCGCGTCACCTTCAGCTACGCCCCACCCGACATCCTCTGGGCGGCGCTCGCCTTCGTGGCCGGCATCCTCGCCCTCGGCGCGACCACGATCAGCACCACCCGCGCCCGAAAACCGCCCCTTAGGCGTTGAGGATGCGCGCGGCCAGCACGGCCGCATTGCGGGCGTTGTCCACGCCGACGCAGGCCACGGGGACACCCGGTGGCATCTGGCTGATCGAGAGCAGCGCATCCAGTCCCCCGGCCACCGAGGTGCGGCTGGTCAGGGGAACCCCGATCACCGGAAGGTCGGTATGGGAGGCGACCACCCCGGGCAGCGCAGCCGAGAGCCCAGCGCCGGCGATGATGACCCGCAGCCCGCGCAGCTTGGCGTTCCTGGCGTAGTCGGCGACGACGTCGGGCTCCCGATGGGCCGACATGACGCGCGTCTCCGAGCGGATCCCGCGCGCCTTGAGCTCGGCCTCGGCCTTCTCCATGGCGGGCAGATCGCTCTTTGAACCCATCAGGATCGCCACCCGGGGCTCACCGACCTCGAGGTCCTCAATTTCAGCGGCGGTCTCGGACATGGGCTCGGCATCGGCTGGGCGCTCGCGGTCGGGCTCGTCCGCGGGCATCGCCTCGGCGGGAGCCAAATCGGGCTTCTCCTCGCTCATTGCGCCACCCGCAGCGCGATGTCCCGGCGTAGTTGGCGGCCGTCGAACTCGATCATGCCGGCAGCAGCATAAGCCTCCGCGCGGCCGGCGGCGGCGTCGGCCCCAAGTGCGGTCACGCTGAGCACCCGCCCGCCCGCGGTGACCACCGTCCCGTCGGAGCCCCGGGCGGTTCCGGCGTGGGTCACGAACACGTCCCTGGGAACGGCATCGAGGCCCGAGATCACATCCCCGCTGGAGGACGATTCGGGGTAGCCGGCGCTGGCCAGCACCACTGTGACCGCGGTCTCCGGAGCCCAATCGGTCGAGACCCCGCGCAGACCCCCGGGGCGCACGGCGGCCTCGAGCAGGTCGAGCAGATCGGTGCGCAACCGGGGCAGGATGGCCTGCGTCTCGGGATCGCCGAAGCGGACGTTGAACTCGAGCACCCTGGGTCCGGTGGCGGTCATCATCAGCCCGGCGTAGAGGACCCCGTGAAACGGGGTGCCCCGGCGGGCCAGCTCGTGCAGGACCGGCTGGTGAACGGCAGCGCAGATCTCGGCCGCCGCCGCCTCATCGACCGCGGGCACGGGCGAGTAGGAGCCCATCCCGCCGGTGTTGGGTCCCTGATCCCCGTCGAAGATGCGCTTGTAGTCTTGGGCCGAGGCCAGCGGCACAGCCGTCTCACCGTCGCACACGGCCAGTAGCGAGAGCTCCTGACCGGCCAGGCACTCCTCGACCACGACCTGCTCGGTCCCGAAGCGGTGATGGACGAGCAGGTCCTCGAGCGCCCGGCGCGCCTCGGCCTCGTCGGCGGCGATGATCACGCCCTTGCCCGCGGCCAGCCCGTCGGCCTTGATCACGGTGGGGTAGCCGGTGATGGCAGCCAGTCCGGCCTGCGGATCGCTGACCACCTCGTAGGCGGCGGTCAGAACGCCGGCGGCGACCATGACCTCCTTGCAAAAGGCCTTCGAGCCCTCGAGCCGGGCGGCCGCGGCCGAGGGTCCGAAGCAGGCGATGCCAGCCTCCGCGAGGGCATCGGCCACCCCGGCCACCAGCGGAGCCTCGGGCCCGACCACGACGAGCCCCACGTCCAACTCCCGGGCCAGCGCTACGACCGCCTCACCGTCGGCGGCATCCAGATCGGGCGCGGGCGCGCTCACCTCGGCGGCGATCCCGGCATTGCCCGGCGCGCAGTAGATGTGGGGTTGGCGCGAGGAGCGCGCCAGGCCCTGGACGAGGGCGTGCTCGCGCGCGCCCGCGCCGAGGACCAGGACGTTCAAATCGCGCCGATGAAGTCGTCGATCGGGATCGCGGTCAGCGTCTCGTACTTGCCGGTCCCGCGCGAACCCAGCTCCATGGACACCCGGGCGATCGTCTTCTCGTCTGGCGCCTCGATCACGTTGACGAAGTCGAACTGGCCGAGCGTGGCCCATTGCGCCTTGACGGAGGCGCCGAGTTGCTCGACCTCCCGGTTGACCTCGCGGATCCGGGTCGGGTTGTTCTTGATCGTCTGGACTCCCTCTGGAGTCAGCGTGGTGAGCATGATGTAGGTCGGCATCTTGTCTCCTGTCGTGATGGATCTACCGTCTGCGGGCACGCAACTCGCGGCGTACGTTGCGCAGCGGGTCAGCCAGCGGCGAGCGCCGCAGGGTCTGGCGCAGACGTGGCCCCGGGCGCCAGCCCGACGTCGGCTCGGGCTCTGGGCCCTCGATGCTGCCGTCGAGCAGTCCGTCGGTCTCGGCCCGCAGGAGGCGCAGGTTGGTCTGCATCCCGGCCAGCTCGCGAGGTTCCTCGGGCGCAGGCCGCTCGAGCTCGGCCGCGGTGAACTGGCCGGGCTTGGCGCGCAAGGCGATGTAGCTGTGGGTGACCTCGGGCGAGCCGTCGGGAAGGCGGGGAGGCGGGGTGATAGCCAGAACGTCGAAGGCCCGGCCCCAGTGCTCGCGCAGCCACCACTCGGAGTGAAAGACCCAGGCGCCTCCGACCTGCCAGTGCCGCAGCACGGTGACGCCGATCTCAGCGGGCCGGTAGGGCTCGCCCACCATGGCGTCCCATATGCCCTCGCCGAGCCAGCTGGCGATGAGTACCCCGCCGGGGGCGAGCACACGGTGCATCTCCAGCAGCCACTCACTCCAGCGATCGATGTGGGTGAAGACCGAGGTGGCCCAGATCAGATCGAAGAAGCCGTCCTGGACCGGCAGCGGCGGCATGAGCTCATTGCGAAACACGTGCAGCGGCTTGAGGTTGGCCTGCAGCCACTCGATGCTCGCCCCATCGATGTCACATCCCCACAGCTCCGGCGCGGGGTCGAGCTCCAGGAAGTGGCGCAGCACGCGGCCCGAGCCGCAGCCGAAGTCCAGGGCCCGCTTGCCCGCCCAGCTCCAGTCAGCCGGAAGCATGCGCTCGATCCGGCCCCGGACGGCGGACCCTTCGCGCAGATAGAAGTCATACGGGTCGGCGCCCTGAACGGTGCCGACCCGAGTAACCAGAGCTACCGGTGGGAGCGGGTACGCCACTCCGCGGAGCCTATCTTCAAACGGCGCTGACCGCCTCGGCGCGAGCCAGGGTCAGCTCCCCCTCGCGGGCCCCCACCGTGACCGTGTCCCCTGGCACGAAGCGCCCCTCGAGAATGGCCAGGGCGAGCGGGTCGACAAGGCGCTTCTGAATCACGCGCTTGAGTGGACGGGCACCGTAGGTCGGGTCGTAGCCGAGGTTCCCGATCAGGGCTCGGGCCTCGTCGGTGAGCTCGATATTGATCTCGCGCTCGGCCACACGCCGGACCAGGCTGGCCACCTGAAGGTCGACGATTGCGCCGATCTGATCGCGGGTCAGCGGTTCGAACTCGACGATGTCGTCGAGCCGGTTGATGAACTCGGGCCTGAAGCTCGCCTCCACACCGGCCCGCCCTCCGGAGATGTTCGAGGTCATGATCAGCACGGCGTTCTTGAACGACACCGTCCGGCCCTGGCCATCGGTCAGCCGCCCGTCGTCCATCACCTGAAGGAGGGCGTTGAACACGTCGGGATGGGCCTTTTCGATCTCGTCCAGGAGCACCACCGAGTACGGCCGCCGGCGCACGGCCTCGGTCAGCTGGCCGCCCTCCTCGTAGCCGACGTAGCCAGGGGGCGCGCCGACGAGCCGCGAAACCGAGTGCTTCTCCATGTACTCGGACATGTCGATCCGGACCATGGAGCTCTCATCGTCGAACATGAACTCGGCCAGGGCTCGGGCCAGCTCGGTCTTGCCAACTCCGGTCGGGCCGAGGAACAGGAAGGTGCCGATTGGCCGGTTGGGGTCCTGGAGGCCGGCCCGGGAGCGGCGCAGGGCGGCGGCCACCGCGGTGACCGCCTCGTCCTGGCCGATCACCCTCTGGTGCAGGCGCTCCTCCATGTGCACGAGCTTCTCGATCTCGCCCTCCATCAGGCGAGATACCGGCACGCCGGTCCACTTGGCCACGATCTCGGCCACATCCTCGGCGTCGACCACGTCCTTGACGAAGCGCGGAGTGGTGCTCAGGGCAGAGTCCTGCTCAGCCGACTCGGCGGCGGCCAGGGACTTTTCGAGCTCGGGAATGGTCCCGTACTGGAGCTCAGCCGCACGGCCCAGATCGGCCTCACGTTGGGCGCGCTCGAGCTCGGTGCGGGCCTGCTCGAGCTTCTCCTGGATGTCGGCCACGGCACTGACCGAGGCCTTCTCGCGCTGCCACTCGGCGTGCATGCCGGCCGAGGTCTCGCGCTCTTCGGCCAGAGCCCGCTCGAGCTGCTCGCGGCGGGCCGCGGTGCCGGGGTCCTCATCCTCGCCGAGTGACTGAAGCTCGATCTCGAGCTGCATGATGTGACGGTCGACCTCGTCGATCTCGGTCGGCTTGGAATCAATCTCCATGCGGATCCGCGAGGCGGCCTCATCGACCAGGTCAATGGCCTGGTCGGGGCGGAATCGGTCGGCGATATAGCGGTGGCCGAGCGTGGCGGCGGCCACCAGCGCGGAGTCCTGGATGCGGACCTTGTGATGCACCTGGTAGCGCTCCTTGAGCCCGCGCAGGATGGCGATCGTGTCCTGCACGCTCGGTTCGCCCACATAAACGGGCTGGAAGCGGCGCTCGAGCGCGGCGTCCTTCTCGATGTGCTTGCGGTATTCGTCGAGCGTTGTCGCCCCGACAGCCCGCAGTTCACCGCGGGCCAGCATCGGCTTGAGCAGGTTGGCCGCGTCAACCGCGCCCTCGGCCGCACCGGCCCCGACGATGGTGTGCAGCTCGTCGATGAACAGAATGACCGTGCCGCGGGCATCAGCGATCTCCTTCAGGACGGCCTTGAGGCGGTCCTCGAATTCTCCCCGGTACTTGGACCCGGCGACCAGCGCGCCGATGTCGAGGGAGACCACCCGGCGGTCGCGCAGGCCCTCGGGCACGTCGCCGGAGACGATTCGCTGAGCCAGGCCCTCGGCGATCGCGGTCTTGCCGACGCCTGGCTCGCCGATCAGGACCGGGTTGTTCTTGGTCCGACGGCTGAGGACCTGGATGGTCCGGCGGATCTCGTCGTCGCGGCCGATGACCGGGTCCAGCTTGCCGGCGCGTGCCTCCTGGGTCAGGTCGCGGCCGTACTTCTCCAGCGCCTGGTAGGTGGTTTCCGGGTTCTGCGTGGTCACGCGCTGGCCGCCGCGAACGCTCTGGAGCGCCTGCAATGTGGCCTCGCGGCCGGCCCCGAACCGATTCAGCAGCTGCGCCCCGTCGCCCCCGACCTCCTGGACGCCGAGGAGGAGGTGCTCCGTGGACACGTATTCGTCCTGGAGGCGCTTCGCCTCCGCCTCGGCCTTCTCGAGCACCTGCCTGGCACGTGGGCCGAGCGTGAGGCTGCCGCCCTGGATCTGGGCGCGGCTCGAGAGGAGCGCGGCAAGCTCGCCGCGGAGCCCTGTGAGGTCGACGCCGAGGCGGCGCAGGGTCTCCGCGGGCACGCCGTCGTCCGGTTCGAGGAGGGCGGCGAGGACGTGTTCCGCATCCAGCAGCGGGCTGTGGAGGGATCCGGCGAGGCGCTGGGCAGCCACGATGGCCTCCTGCGCCTTCT
>JBDTEE010000079.1:0-20527 GCA_039922645.1 Solirubrobacteraceae bacterium
GAGCCGGGCGCCCGGACCGGGCGCCACGGTGACCGCGCCCTCGGGCGCGGAGGCCCGAGGCGGAAGCAGTCCGAGGACGTGACCACCGAACCCTCCACCGACGATTCGGGCCCCCACTGCTCCTGCCGCCTTGAGGCGGGCGACCGTACGCTCGACCGCCGGGGTCGAGATCTCGTAGTCGTCGCGGAGGCTCGCGTGGGAGGCATCGAGCAGCGCGCCGACCCGCTCCAGGGCGCCGGCCGAGAGTGCGGCGACCGTCTCCTCAACGCGCTCGTTCTCGGTGATCACGTGGCGCGCCCGCCGATCCAGAGGCGCGGGCAGCTCCGCCGCCTGCGCCATTGAGACGTCACGCAGGCTGGGCACGCCGAGCAGCTCACCGGCGCGTGCGCATTCCGCCCGGCGCTGGTTGTAGCCCGGCTCCTCAGGTTCCTCGCCGCTGCCGCGTCCCGCGTTGGCGTGCCGTTCGCCGGAGTCGAGGGTGACCAGCGAGTAGCCGGCCAGATCGAGCGGCACCGGATCCACCGACCGGGTGCGGAAGTCGATCCGCAGGGCCCGGGCCTCCTCGCCGAACAGAGACGCGATCTGGTCGAGTAGACCCGTCTGCGCCCCGACCCACTCGTTCTCGATCCTCGAGCACAGGACCGCCAGTTCGAGGCGATCAGGCGTCGGTGCCCCGGCCGCACCCAGGAGAGCCAGACACAGTGCGACCTCGAGCGCCGCCGAGGAGGACAGCCCCGACCCACGGGGCACGGTCCCGCGGATCTCCAAATCGCAGCCGATCAGCGACGCCCCCGCGGCCTGAAGCTCGGCGACGGCGCCGCGTGCGAAGCCGCGCCAGCCACGGGTGGCCCGTTGCCGCTTGAGCGGAAAGGCATCTTGACTGCGCAAATCCTTGGCCACGACGGTGACCTGGCCGGCCTGACCCGGGCGGGCCCGCACGGTGACGCCCTCGCTGATCGCGAAGGGCAGGGCCAGGCCCTGGTTGTAGTCCGTGTGCTCGCCGATCAAGTTCACGCGGCCCGGCGCAAAGGCGGTTACGGCCCCTTTCACGGTGTACTCTCACTGGTCATGTTCGCCAACATTCTCCAGCCCCTGCGGATTCCCCGCATGGGTTGATGAGCCGGACGGGGGCGAGCAGGGTGAGCGTGCGGTGGGGCCTCCTCTCCACGGCGAAGATCAACGACAAGTTCATCGCCGGATGCGCGGCCTCCGACGTGGTCGAGATCAGCGCGGTGGCCAGCCGTGATCTGGACCGCGCTCGGACCTCCGCGCAGGAGAAAGCGATCCCGCGCGCCCATGGCAGCTACGAGGCCCTGCTCGCTGACCCCGAGGTCGATGCCGTGTACATCT
This sequence comes from Solirubrobacteraceae bacterium, assembly GCA_039922645.1. GTDB lineage: Bacteria > Actinomycetota > Thermoleophilia > Solirubrobacterales > Solirubrobacteraceae > Palsa-465. The sequence goes on from JBDTEE010000079.1 coordinate 1,351, forward strand.
CGCTGCCCAACTCGCTGCATCTGGAATGGACCCAGCGCGCGCTGCGGGCAGGCAAGCACGTGCTGTGCGAAAAGCCACTCGGCCGCGAACCGGCAAGCGTCGCTGCGGCGTTCGACCTGGCTGACCGCGAGGGCCGTCTGCTGATGGAGGGATTCATGTACCGCCATCATCCTCAGACCCTGAAGCTGACCGAGATCGTCCGCTCCGGGGTCATCGGCCGCGTCCGCCTGATCCGAGCCACGTTCAGCTTTCGGCTCACCGGCGATGAGGACGTTCGCCTGCGCCGGGGGCTCGACGGAGGTGCCCTTATGGATGTCGGCTGCTACTGCGTCAGCGCTGCTCGCCTGCTGGCCGGCGAACCGGTTGAGGTGAGTGCGCTTCAAGAGCTTGGCGGGGACGGGGTCGACGTTTTGCTCACCGGCTTGCTTCGTTTCCGCGGCGGGGAAGTGGCCCTGTTTGACTGCGGCTTCGTCTCGGCGCCCCGGGACGAGCTCGAGGTGGTCGGGGAGACGGGAAGCCTCTTCCTGGACGATCCCTGGCATTGCCGCAAGCCCGTCATCGAGGTCCGCGCCGGGGACGGCGTCGAGCACGTTGAGGTCCCAGCGGCGGACTCCTATCGTCTCGAGGCCGAGAATTTCGCCGCCGCCGTGCTCGGTCAGTCCGAGCCGCTGCTCGGTCGAGCCGACGCGGTCGGTCAGGCGGCCACCATCGGCGCTCTCTACGCGGCCGCCGCTAGCGGACACCTGGAGACTCCGGTCCATGGATGACCAGCTGCAGCGGCGGTTGGCCGCCAACGAGGCCGCCTTCCGCAGCGTCAACGAGGGGATCCAGCGCGGCCAATGGCCGGGGGATGAGTCCCGGCAGGTCGGCTTCCGCTGCGAGTGCGCGCGGCTGGGCTGCAACGCTCTACTCGCGCTCACCATGTCCGAGTACGAGCATGTGCGCGCCAATCCGCGACGCTTCGTGATGATCGCCGACCATGAGATTCCAGCGGTCGAGACAGTCATCGAACGCCATGACGGCTACCTGGTGGTCGAGAAGCGCGACGAGGCGGGCAAACATGCCGAGGCGACCGATCCCAGCTCCGCCGGAGCGTAGTGCTCCGGCTCAAAATCTAGGCGTACTGCTGCTGGCCGCGCAAGTGAGCCGCGCGAGCCGGCGATTCCTGGCCGGGGTCGGCCCGGGTGACCCGGTCGGCCCGGACCAGGTCAAAGCGCATCCGCACCTCGATACCGCCTCCGGCGCGCGGCACGATGGCCAGTTCATCAGTGACCTGCGCGATCAGGGCGAGACCCAGACCAAGACCGGGACGGTCGGCGCGAGGCTCCAAACCACGCCCCTCATCGGCGATCAGCACCCATAATTCGCCCGGAACCACCGCCGCGGTCACATAGACGTTGCCTGGCTCCCCGCTGTAGGCATGAAGTACTGCGTTGGTCATCGTCTCCGAGACGGCCAAGCGCACCGCGTCCACCTGAAGGCGATCAGCTCCTGCCTCAGCGGCGAACTCGCTCACCGAGCGTCTGGCCACGGGCACCGAGTCAGGCTCGGCGCGAAAGGTCAGGCTGAGGTTCTTGCCAACACTCTTCATACCGATGCTTTACCCGGTATCCGGTCAGATTACGCGGGCGCCGACGAGTGGCAACGTGCCTGTCAGTCCAAGCTCAGGCCTCGACACGCTGAGCACTCGGGCGGGTGAACCGAGCGGCCAGGCGGCTCATGAGCGAGTCCCGTGCGCCCCGCGCGCCGAGGGCCTGCACGCTGGCCAGCCGGTTGTGTGCCTCGACACACTGAGGATCGGCGGCCAGCGCCGCACAGAAGGCAGAGGCAGCATCGGCTCGCTCTCCGGCGGCCAGGGCCACGGCACCGAGCGCCAGATGGGGCTCGGGTTGCTCGGGTCGCAGGGCGCGGGCGCGCTCGGCGGCCTCGCGGGCCTCACCCAGGCGTCCCCGCAATGCGGCCAGACTGTGGGCCAGCCGGACGTGAGCCTGCCACGATCCCGGGGCGCAGCGGGTTGCCCGTAGGGCGGCCTCGGCAGCGTCCTCCTCACGGCCCAACCGCTCCAGGGCCAGGCTGGCCACGCGGTGCGGGCGCTCCTGACCGGGGTTGAGCTTGGCCGCGGTGCGCGCCGCCTCCAGGGCCGCAGCCGGCTTCTCGCTGCCCAGCTGGGCGTCGGCCATCACGCACCAGGCCTCGACAGCGCGCGGTTCCTTGCTGATCGCGCTCGCCGCGGCACTCACGGCGTCGGTATAGCGGCCCAGTTCACACAGCGTCTGGGCCCGCGTAAGAAGCGGTTCGGGCTGGCGCGATGCGGGCTCCGCTCCCCAATCGGCCCCCGGGAAGGCGGCCGGCTCGCCGCGGTCGGCCCCTTCCACGATCGGCTCTTCGTCAGCTGTGCCCACGCTATTGCGCATCTCGAGTCCATCCTTGTTCTCGTTTCGTTCCCCGGTGGCAAAACCTCTGTCGGTAGCCCGACAGGGGCCTCCGAGGACACCTTGCAGGCGATATCGGCGGCGCCTGGGTTTACCAGCACTAGACATACGTGGAGAACCCGTAAGACTGTTGCCATGCGGGCGGCAGGCCAGGAAGCAGCGAAGACCACGAGTGGAGCAAGGGTCGCCAGGTGAGCGAGCGCCGGGCCGCACTGGTCACTGGGGCCGCGAGCGGGATCGGACGCGCGGTGACCGAGAGGCTCGTGTCCGACGGGCTTGACGTGCTCGCCGTCGATCTGAACCCCGATCCGGACGGCCCCGGTTTCCCCCATGAGGCCGATCTGACCCACCCGGCCGAAAACGAGGCCTCGGTCAAGGCCGCGCTCGAGCGCTTCGGCCGACTCGACCTCGTGGTTCCCAACGCGGGAGTCCAGCACGTCGCGCCCATCGAGGAGTTCCCTGACGAGCGCTGGGCCACGATCATCGCCCTGCTGCTGACCAGTCCCTTCTTGCTGGCCAAACACGCTTGGCCGGCTCTGGCGGACTCGGGCGCCGGACGGTTCATCGTCATCGCCTCGGCCCACGGGCTGGTCGCCTCACCCTTCAAGAGCGCGTATGTATCGGCCAAGCACGGTGTGCTCGGATTGGTCAAGACCCTGGCCCTTGAGGGGGCCGATCGAGGCATCACCTCCACCGCGGTCTGCCCGGGTTATGTGCGAACCCCGCTGGTCGAGAAGCAGATCGCCGAACAGGCCCGGGTCCACTCGCTGCCCGAGGATGAGGTTCTCGAGCAGGTCATCCTTGCTCCGCACGCGGTCAAGGAACTGATCGAGCCTTCCGAGGTCGCCTCTGTGGTCGCCTTTCTGGCCGGTCCGGGCGGGCGGTCATTCACGGGCGCGCCGGTCACGATGGACTTCGGCTGGACCGCCCGCTGAGCGCTCCGGCTGGCCAGGCCTGCGCCCAACCTTGCCATGATCATGTCAAGGTTTAGTAGGATCCCTCGGATGCGAGATTTCATCGCCGCAGCACACGAGCGCACGATCGTCTTCGACGGGGGGATGGGCGCCACCCTCGAACAGTTCGATCTTGATCTCGAGCGCGACTACAAGCTGCCCGGTCGCTGCCATGAGGCCCTCGTCCTCAATCGCCCCGACGTGATCCAGGGTGTTCATGAATCGATGCTCGATGCCGGCGCCGAGGTGCTCGAGACCGACACCTTCCAGGCCTCGCGCCTGAAGCTGTCTGAGTGGGGCCTCGAGGAGCACACGCATGAGATCAACCTCAAGGCGGCCGAGATCGCCCGGCGGGCGGCCGGCGAGCAACGCTTCGTGGCCGGCTCCATTGGACCGACCGGCTTCCTGCCCGCCAGTAATGACCCCACGCTGGGTCAGATCGGCTTTCGTGAGTTGGTCGATGTCTTCACCGAGCAGGCCACCGGACTTATCAGTGGCGGCGTGGACCTGGTCATCATCGAGACGGCCCAGGACATCCTCGAGGTCAAGGCGGCCGTGTTCGGCGTCCGTCAGGCCTGCGCCGAGCTGAACCGACGGGTCCCCATCCAGTGCAGCGTCTCGCTGCTCCCCCAGGGCGGCAAGATGCTGCTCGGCACCGACATCAGTGCGGTCCTGGCCACGCTCGAGGCCCTGGAGGTCGACGCGCTCGGGCTCAACTGCTCGACGGGGCCGGAGGACATGCGGGATGCGATTCGCTTTCTGACCGAGTTCGCCTCGGTCCCGGTGCACTGCATCCCCAACGCTGGACTCCCGCTTCAGGGCCCGAATGGCGAGACCATCTTCCCCGAGGAACCCGAGCCGCTGGCTGCTGTCCTGGGCTCGTTCGTCGAGCGCTATGGCGTGTCGATCGTCGGTGGCTGCTGCGGTACCACGCCGGAGCACATCCGCGCGATCACCGAGCGGGTCAAGAGCCAGATTCCCGAGCCCCGTCCACAGCGCCGGCCCCCGCACGTCAGTTCGATGATCGCGGCCACCCCCCTGGTCCAAGATCCCCGGCCGACACTGGTCGGCGAGCGGGTCAACTCCCAGGGCTCGCGTAAGGCCAAGGAGATGCTTCTGGCCGACGACTACGACGGCCTGCTCGTGGTGGCTGAGGACCAGGTGACCGGCGGCGCCCATGTGCTTGACGTTTGTGTGGCCCTGACCGAACGCCAGGACGAGGCCGAGCAGATGCGCCAGGTGGTCAAGGGCATTTCGCTAAGCCAGCCGGCACCGATCCAGATCGACTCGACCGAGCCGGAGGTGATCGAGGCGGCGCTCGAGCAGATCCCGGGCCGGGCAATCGTCAACTCAGTCAACCTGGAGGCCGGCCGGAAGAAGCTCGACCGGGTGGCGCCGTTGGCCAAAGCCCACGGTGCCGCGCTCATCGCACTGACCATCGACGAGGAGGGCATGGCCAAGACGGCCGAGCGCAAGCTCGAAGTGGCCAAGCGCATCACTCAGCTGTGCTGCGAGGAGCACGGTCTGGACCGTGAGGCCCTGATCTTCGACTGCCTGACCTTCACACTGACCACCGGGGACCCCGAATGGCGGCCCAGCGCCGTCGCGACGATCGAGGGCATCCGCCAGGTCAAAACAGAGCTGCCGGGCGTCAAGACCTCGCTCGGGGTCAGCAACGTGAGCTTCGGCGTTGGGCTGCCCGCCCGCTCGGTCCTGAACAGCGTGTTCCTACACCACTGCGTCGAAGCTGGCCTGGATCTGGCCATGGTCAATCCGAACCACATCACCCCCTACGCGGAGATTCCCGAAGCCGAGCGCGAGCTTGCCGACGATCTGGTCTTCGACCGCCGCGAGGACGCGCTGGAGCGCTTCATCGCCCACTTCGAGTCCAAGGGCCCGGAGGCTGAAGGTGACGGGGACAAGGCCAATCCGACCGAGGGCATGGAGCCCGAAGAGGCCCTGCATTTCCATATCCTGCGCCGCAAGAAAGAAGGGGTTGAGGACTGGATCGACGCCAGCGTGGAGAAGATCGGCGCCGTCCCCACCCTGAACGAGGTGCTCCTACCGGCCATGAAGGAGGTCGGCGACAAATTCGGGGCCGGGGAGCTCATCCTGCCCTTTGTTCTGCAGTCGGCCGAGGTCATGAAGCGAGCCGTGGCCCGGCTCGAGGGCTATCTGGACAAGATGGAGGGCTACACCAAGGGAACCGTCGTCATCGCCACCGTGTTCGGCGACGTGCACGACATCGGCAAGTCGCTCGTCAACACGATCCTGACCAACAACGGCTACACGGTGATTGACCTCGGCAAGCAGGTGCCTATCTCGACCATCCTCGACGCCGCGGTTGAGCACGACGCCACGGCGATCGGGCTCTCGGCGCTACTCGTCTCCACCTCCAAGCAGATGCCGGCCGCCATCCAGGAGCTACACGAGCGCGGGCTCGAGTTCCCCGTCCTGATCGGCGGCGCCGCCATCAACCGCAACTTCGGCCTGCGCATCCTCTACCCCGGCGGGACCGAGTCCGACGACCTCTATGCGCCCGGCGTCTTCTACTGCAAGGACGCCTTCGAGGGATTGGCCAAGATGGACCAGCTGGTCGAACCCGAGGCCCGGGAGGCGCTGGTGGCCAAGACGCGCACCGACGCCCAGCGCCTGCGTGAGCGCCCCCAGGCCGAGGCCGACGACGGTCCCGCGGTCACCGACAACACGGCGCGCAGCGGAGCCGCTACCGACAACCCCGTTCCCGCCCCCCCGTTCTGGGGCGCACGCGAGCTCGAGGTGCCGCTGGACGAGGTCTACCCCCACCTCGACACTCACGTCCTGTTCAAGCTCCACTGGGGCGGGCGTGGGGTCAAGGGCGAAGAGTGGGAGCGCCTGCTCCGCGAGGACTTCCGGCCTCGGCTGGAGCGCATGTGGCGCGAGCAGACGTATCTGCGGCCGCGCGCCAAGCTCGGCTATTTCCCGGCCAATGCGGACGGCAACGAGCTGGTGGTATGGGACCCCGAGGCGCCCGGCGAGCGCGAGCTCGAACGGCTGGTGTTCCCGCGTCAGCCGCGCCACGACCGCATCTGCCTGGCCGACTTCTACCGTCCGCTCGGTGTCGAGCCCGACGTGGTCGCGCTGCAGGCCGTCACCGCCGGCGAAGAGGTGACCAAGCTCATCGCCTCGCTGGAGGCCGATGGAGAATTCGCCGAGCAGCTGTTCGTGCACGGCCTGGGGGTTCAGACGGCCGAGGGAATGGCTGAATGGCTGCACGCAAGGGTGCGCAGCGAGTTGGGCATCCCCCCCACTCAGGGACGACGCTATTCATGGGGCTACCCATCCTGCCCGGAGCAGTCTGAGTTGACCAAGGTGTTCCGGCTGCTCGAAGCGCCGAGCATCGGGCTACAGCTTTCCGGCGGCTACGCGGTGGAACCGGAGCAGTCGACCTTGGCCATCGTCGCCCATCACCCTCAGGCGATCTACTTCGGCATGCGGTCGGGGCGCCTGCCCCGCAACGAGCGCCAGGCCAACGACGAGCTGATCGCCGGCACCGACCGGGATCCCACTCGGCAAGCTGCGCTGAGCGACGAGGATCCCACGGGCGAGGGCGAGCCGGCGCTGACCGGAGCCTGATCCCGGGGTGGCCGGCCCGGAAGGCCGGACCGACCACCACTCAAGATCACATCCGGCTAGGCGTGCTGTACGCAGCCGGCGACGGCGTTGCTCCACTCCTGCTGGAGCCAGTACTTGCCGGTGGCGATCGCCTGGTTGTACTCGGCGCCGGAAGTGCCACCGGAGGGCGCGCCGAAGTTCCAGGCGCACTTGTCCCCGATTTCGTTCCCGATCAGGTCATACCAGGCGTTACCGAGCGGGTCCGTGATCATCTCGTTGTTCTCGTGACTGGTCACGTTGATGGCCGCGTCAGCCGCCGCATTGCCGTTCCGCGCAGTAGACATCGGTCGAGCACTTCGGGCTAAAGGCTAGGCCTTGAGCGTCGAGCCCGGGCGCGACTCGGGGCGCTCTGAGCGGGCGGGAAGCTTGACCGGAGCAGCGTGCATGGCCCGCAAGCGCACCTCCCGCCAGGACATCCCCTCCTTGACCAGTGCCGGCGCTCCCATGAGGATGGCGGTGGAGACCTCGACCGCTTGGAGGATCACTCCGTAGGCGACCCCGGTGCCGAAGCCGACGTGCCAGCCGGTGTGCAGCACAGTTGCGCAGGCGGCCTGAAAGACGCCCAGATTGGCCGGCGTGGCCGGGAGCACGGCAGTGATGTTGACCGCGAAGAGCACGGCGGCGGCGGCGGCGATCCCCGCCTGGTGCGAGAGGCCAAGGGCGATCAGGAGCAGGTAGCAGGACAGCCACTGCAGCGCCCAGGCCAGGAACTGAGCTCCGGCGGCAACGGCGCCCAGTCGCGGGCGACGGAAGACCTGGAGTCCCGCGCGCACGCGGGTCATGCCGCTTCGGCCCTGCGCGATCAGCCGGTGGACGCGCCCCAATCGCGTTCCCGGGGAACCGTGGCGGAGCACCACCGGCGCCAGTAGGACCAACACGAGCAGAGCCACAGGAGCGATGGCCGCGATCAGCAGCGCGTCCTGATGGCCGCTGAACAGATCGACGGAGGAGAACATGACCGCTCCCAGCACAGCCAGGGCGACGATGTTGAGCAGCGTCTGGGAAACCAGCGTGCCGAGCACGACGGGCAGATGCTCACGCGGGCGCCCGGTGCGGCGGGCCACCACCAGCGCGCGGGAGGGCTCGCCCAGCCGCGCCGGCAGGGTCGAGGACATGAGCACCCCGATGAACGTCCCCTGCATGGCGTCGGCCAGACGGATGTGCGCGTTGGGCAGCGCGGCGCGCAGAATGGCCTCCCAGGAGAAGGCGCGCGCCACCATCGCGCTGCACATCACCCCCAGCCCGAGCAGCACGTAGGCCGGGCTGGAGTTGAGCAGGGCGCTGGCGATGTTGCCCAGGCCGATGCTGTTCAAAGCCAGGATGGCCAGGACGGTGGCCCCCAGGGTCACGCTCGCCATCGCCACCCGGCGAATCAGCGTGGCCACAGGGCCGTGTCGGCTGGGCAGAGGGGGCTCGAGGCTGGGAATGCGCCGAGCGCGAATATGCGGCTTGAGGTCCGCGGCCCGCGCGCCACTGCCCACCGCGGCACGCTGGATGATGCCGGCCGGACGGGGCCTGGCAATGGCATCTTCGTAGGCCGACATCACCTCGGCCGCCACCCGCGGCCAGGCGAAGCGCCCCACGTCCTCGGCCGCCGCACGGGCCATCCGTACCCGTCGCTCGGGCTCTTCCCAAAGATCACGCAGTGCCTCGGCCAGTGCCTGTGGGTCGGCACGGGGCACCAGGACCCCGTCGGTGTCATCCCGGACCACGTCGCGGTAGCCGGCGATATCGGCCGCCACCACCGGAGTCCCCGCGGCGAAGGCCTCGGTCAGCACCATGCCAAAGCTCTCGCCGCGCAGCGACGGCGCACAGAGCACGTCCGCCCGGGCGAGTTCCTCGTGCTTGCGGGCATCATCGACCTTGCCCAGCACCCGTACGCCGTGATCGTCGAGCATCAGCGGCGCCAGCTCCTCTGGAGTGGGTCCGATGACGGTGAGCTCAGTCGGAATGTGCTCGCGCAGGGCTTCGAAGGCGCGCAGCAGCAGGGGTAGCCCCTTGCGCTCCACGGCCTGCCCGATGAAGACGATCTTCAGCCGGTCACGGGGGGGCCGGGTACCGGCCAGGGCCAGGAGATCGGGATCGACGTGCACCCCATTGGGGATGACTCGGTAGTGGCCACCGAAAAAACGCCGGCCGGTCCAGGCCGCGGCCTCTGAGACGGCGATCCGCACCTGAAGGCGGTTGAGGACCCGGCGGGCGCCGAAGAAAGTGGCCAGCCCGTTGGCGACGCGGCTCTCCGAGTAGGAGTGAAACGTGCCCACCACGGGGGCGAGGCTCCATTCGGTCGCCCACCAACTGGCCAGCGGCGCCACCGGCTCGTGCACGTGCACGACGTCGTAGCGACCGGTACGGAGGGCCTGGTGCAGGCGAGCCATGCCGAGCGCCGTAACGGACAAATTAGAAACCGCGCCATTGGCCTTGATGCCGACGGTGCGGCCGAGCGAGATCAGGTAATCCGGGGCCGCGAGCGCCTGGGGGCGGGCCCCGCGGTGCAGAATCGCGGCCGGCGTGTCAGCGGGGTCATACGGCGCCAGCACCCGGACGTAGTGCCCGTCGGCGATGAACTGCTCGGCCAGGGCCTCTATATGGCGGGTTACCCCGCCCGGATAGGTCCAGGAGTACGGAGAAACCAGCGCGATCCGCATCGGACCCATTCTAAGCGCACGCGGCCCGAGCAACAGGGTTTCGGTGGCCTATCATCGGTCCGGATGCCTGCCCGCCATTTCGTGAAGTACACATTCCTCCAGGTCGATCCAGCGTGGCGGCGGCTCGATGACGAGCAACGGGCGGCCGATAAGCGTGAGTTCATGGCCGCCTGCGAGGACTTCGCCGACGGGCATCTGCTGCGCTCGTTCTCCCTCGTGGGCACACGCGGCGACGCCGATCTCATGCTGTTGAGTCAAGCCGAGAATCTGGAGCGGATCCACGAGTTCCATGTCGTCCTGGCCCAGAGCGGGCTCATGAAGTGGTGCACGACGTCGTACTCGCTGCTGGCCATGACCAAGCCGTCGGAGTACTCGGAGGAGTCCCGGTTGGAGGTTCGACCCGGGCAGGGTAAGTACCTCTTTGTCTACCCGTTCGTCAAGACGCGGGCGTGGTACGCGCTGCCCGCGGAGGAGCGCTGGCGGATCATGCAGGAGCACATCAAGATGGGCCGCGAGTACCCCTCGATTGACCTGAACACCAGCTACTCGTTCGGACTAGACGATCAGGAGTTCGTGGTCGCATTCGAGACCAATAACCCCTCAGACTTCGTCGACCTGGTCCAGCGGCTGCGGACGACCGAGTCGAGCTCATACACCCTGCGCGACACCCCGACGTTCACCTGCATCGCCTGCTCGGTTGAGCGGGCCCTGGGCGCGCTGGACGGCGCCGCCCTCTCCCTGTCTGCCTCCTGAGGGGGGCGAAGGTCACCTCCATGGCCGCCGCTGCCCGGGAGCTGGCCGGGGCGGCCAGGAGGCTACGCAACGCTGACCCGGTGCTGGCCGGGGTGATCGACCGGATCGGCATCGATGGCCTGGATGACCCGCGCCGCGGCCGGCTGCCCCATGATCACTACGGCGCGCTGGTGCGCTCGATCGTCGGTCAGCAGGTGTCGACAAAGGCCGCCGCAGCCATCTACGGGCGCCTGACCGAGCGCTACGGCGGCCGGGCGCCGACGCCGGAAGAGGTCCTGGCTGAGGATCCGGAGACACTCCGCGCCGCGGCTGGTCTCTCCCACGCCAAGCTGCGCTACCTGCGCTCTCTGGCGCAGCACGCAGTCGATGGCTCGCTCGAGCTCGATCAGCTCGAGCACCTCAGCGACGAGGAGGTCATGGCCGAACTATTGGCGGTGAAGGGAATCGGCCCGTGGACGGCGCAGACGTTCCTGATGTTCCACCTTCAGCGGGCCGACGTCCTGCCCGTGGGCGATCTCGGGATCAGGCGCGCGATGATGATCGAGTACGGCCTGCCGGCGCTGCCGGGACCGGCCGAGACGGAGAAGATTGCCGAGGTCTGGCGACCTCACCGGACCCTGGCCTGCCGCTTTTTGTGGCGCACGCTGCACGCCCCGCTCGCCCCCGGGTCGTCCGGGAGGGCGGTTCAGACCGCGGAAACCTCTTCTTCGTCGGCGACTCGGAACGAGGAACCGCAGCCACAGGCGGCGATCACATTGGGATTCTCGACCTTGAAGCCGGCTCCCTGAAGACCGTCGACGAAGTCGATCACCGAACCGCGCACGTAAGGCAGGCTCGGGCCGTCGACCAGCAGGCGGATCCCCTTATCCTCGAATACCTCGTCGCCGGCGCGCTGCTCGTCAAAGGCCAGGGCGTACTGGAAGCCCGAGCATCCGCCGCCACGAACGCCAACCCGCAGGCCGGCGGTCTCGGCAACCGCGCTCTGGGACGACAGGAACTCCTGAACCTTCTCAGCGCCTTTGTCGGTGAGAGTGATCATGCTTCAGGAAGTATAGCGCTGGCGCCTCGATAGCCTTGATGATGTGTCCGCTACGCCAGAGGAACTCAAATCCCGGATCGAGGCCGGGATCCCTGGTGCCGTGGCCAGTGTTACGGGTGATGGTCATCACTTCAACGCCGTGGTGACCGCAGCGGCCTTTTCGGGCCTGCCGCGGCTGGCTCAGCACCGGCTCGTCTATGACGTGTTCGGGAATGAAGTGGGCGACCGCATCCATGCACTCTCAATCCAGACTCGACCTTCCAACTCGGAGGACACGCAATGAGTGAAACCGCCGCCAACCCCATGCGCGACGCGATCCAGGAAGCGATCACCGGGAACCCGGTGATCCTGTTCATGAAGGGCACGCCGGATGCTCCGGCCTGCGGCTTCTCGGCTCGGACCGTTTCGGTACTGCAGTCGACCGGCACCCAGTTCGCGGCCGTCGACATCCTGCCCGACCCGCGCATCCGCCAGGAGCTCTCCACCGTTTCCAACTGGCCCACCATCCCGCAGCTGTTCGTCAACGGCGAGCTGGTCGGTGGCTGCGACATCGTGATGGAGATGTACGAGTCCGGCGAGCTCCAGGAGGCCCTGGGCGTGGATGCCCCCGCCGCCCCGCCGGAGGCTCCCGAGGCGCCCGCCGTCGAGTCGGCGCCGATGTCAATCGAGAACCGGCTCTGAGCACCAGGGCAGATCGGGTCCCACCGCCCTCGGCGGCGGGCCCGGTCCTCGCCCTACGCTACGACGACGGGGCGCTCTGGGCGCTGGATCAGACCCGGCTGCCCTGGCAGGAGATCGGCCTCGAGCTGCGCAGCGCTGACGAGGTCGCAGCGGCCATCGCCCGTCTGTCGATCCGCGGCGCCCCGTTGATCGGAGTGGCCGCCGCCTACGGGGTTGCGCTGGCCCTGGCCCATGACCCCGAGTCCCTTCAAGACGCCTGTTCGACCCTGCTGTCGGCGCGGCCGACCGCAGTCAACCTGGGTTACGCGGTCAATCGCGTCCGGCGGGCCGCGCAGGCGGGCGCCCCGGAGGTCGCGGCTAGCGTCGCCCTGGCCGAGGCGCGCGCGATTGAGGCCGAGGAGGTCGCCGGCAGCCAGGCCATGGCGGGTCACGGCGCCGAGCGGCTGGCCGGTTGCCGGCGCATCCTCACCCATTGCAATACCGGCGCTCTGGCCGCCCCCGGGCGGGGAACGGCGCTGGCGGTAATCGCCGAGCTGGCTGCTCGCGGAGGTGTTGACCTCGTCCTCGCCGCAGAATCACGCCCTCTGCTTCAGGGAGCCCGGCTGACCGTCTACGAGCTGCGCCGCCTCGGGATCCCACATGAGCTGATCGTCGACGGAGCCGCTGCTGGCCTGATCGCGGCCGGCGAGCTCGATGCCGTTGTGCTCGGCTGTGACCGCGTGGCCGCCAACGGCGACGTGGCCAACAAGGTCGGCACCTACGCTCACGCGCTGGCCGCTGCCGCGGCGGGAATCCCCTTCCTCGTCGTCGGCCCGACGTCAACCATCGACGCCGAGTGCCCGCGCGGCAGCGTGATCGAGATCGAGATGCGCGACGCCGACGAGGTGAGGACCGCCGCCGCCGGACCGGGCGGAGAGCCCGCCACGCTCGCCCCGCCCGATACCCCGGCTCGCAATCCCGCCTTTGACATCACGCCGGCCGCGCTGGTCACAGCGCTGGTCACCGAGCGCGGCGTGGTCAGCCCCGCCGCGGGCGAGTCGGTGCTCAGCCTGCTCTAGACAGTGTCGCCGCGCCGGGCGAGCTCCTCGATGATCCGCCGCGAGTCGCAGATCACCTCGCCCTCCAGGATGAGCGTCGGAACCCGTCGCTGGCCGCTCAGAGCCTGAACCTCGGGACGCCGCGAGCGGCGCTGGGGCACCGCCACGGATTCGAACTCGATCCCCTCCCGTCGCAGTGCTCGCGCCACCTTCCCGCAGGGGCAGAACCAGTCGGTCGGGGTGTTACAGCGGTAGAGGGTGGCCATCGCGCCCCCAGCCTAGAGTCCCGCTCTCCGGAGCACGCCGCCCGCCACTCCCAGCGCGCCACCGGCCACGCGGAGAGCCAGCGGCTGGCGCGACCCCGGCGGGGCCACCCGCGCGCCGTCCCACTCCCGGTAGAACTCGACCGTCTCCTCCAGGCAGTCCTCGTGGGGCGAGGGTCGCCAGCCGAGCTCTCGCCGGGCCTTGTCATTGACAAAGGCCCAATTGAGCGAGGCGGCGCGGATGGCCACCGGGCTGGGCAGCGCCAGGCCGCCGACTCGCCGGCCCGCCTCGGACAGGGCCAGGGCGACCGGGAGCGGCAGTTTGACCGCCGGCGGCTCGATGCCCGACAGCCGGCCGAGATCGGCGAACAGTCGCGTGAGGGTGAAGTTGCGGTTACCCAGGATGTAGCGCTCGCCGATCCCGCCCCGCTCATCCGCCCGCAGAAGCCCCCGCGCCACATCCTGCACGCCGACGACGTTGACCGTCCCGTCGACATAGGCGGGAATCTGACGCCGCATGAAGCGCCTGACCAGCGCGGTCGAGGACCGGCCGGGATCGCCGGCACCGAACGTGTGGGCGGGGTTGACGATGACCAGCGGCAGTCCCCGAGCCACGAGGCGCAGCGCTGCGGTTTCGGCCTCGTGTTCGGCGTCCAGATAGGCGATGCGGTAGCGCCCCGCGCTCCAGGGGGCCGACTCATCGGCGCTCTGGCCGGCAGGGGCGGGACCGATGGCGGCCACCGAGGAGGTGTGCACGACACGCTCCACACCGGCACGCAGCGCCTCCTCGAGCACGATCTGCATCCCCTCGACGTTGACCGAGAAGATCCGTGCCCGCGGCGCCGACAGCTCGGCCATCCCGGCGACGTGGAAGACGCGCTCGATGCCCCGCAGCGCCCGGCGCATGGCCCGGCGATCGAGGATGTCGGCCTGTACCGGCCTGACATCAAGCCCCTCCAGGGGCTGCATGCGCGAACGCTCGCGCACGGTGACGTGCACTTCATCGCCACGCTCCACGAGCAACCTCGTGACGTGCGCACCGATGAATCCGGTCGCGCCGGTGACCAGCGTACGTGACATGTTCGGCGGGTCAGTGTAAGTGGTCTCCGTCGTGAACACCGAGCACCGAGAGTGCTCACGGGCGGATGGCTGGGGAGGCGGAGACCACTGGTGGTCTCCCTGGGGTCCGGTAGGGTGCCGCGGTCATGAGCGTCGCCATCGTGTCCGACACCTGCCATTACCTGCCGCCCGAGGTGGTGGCCGAGCAGGGCATCCACGAAGTGAGCCTCTACGTGCGCTGGCCCGAGGGCGCCCAGCGCGAGTCAGATATCACCGACTATGACGCCTACTACCGCCGCCTCGGCACCGACGCCGATCTGCCCAGCACCTCACAGCCCTCGATCGGCGATTTCCTCGCCGTCTACGAGCCGCTGCTCGACGCCGGTCATGAGATCGTCTCGATCCACCTGGCCGGCGGCATGTCGGGCACGGTTGGTGCCGCCGAACAGGCCCGTGACCAGCTCGGCGATCGGGCCGAGGCGGTCCACGTCCTCGACTCGGCGACGGCGTGCGGTGGCGAGGGACTGGTCGTGCTGGCCGCCGCGGCGGCCGCCCGCGGCGGGGGCACCGGGGCTGAGGTGATCGACCATGCCCGGCGGGCCCGCGCCGAACTCAAGATGTGGTTCGCCATCGACACGCTCGACTACCTGCGCCGAGGGGGCCGGATTGCCGGCGCCCAGGCCTGGCTAGGCTCGGCCCTGAAGATCAAGCCGATCCTCACCGTCGAGGCCGAGATCACCCCGGTCGAGCGCGTGCGCACCTCGCGCCGCGCCTTCGAGCGGATGGTCGATCTACTTCGCAGCCGCCACGCGGATGGCGCCGACGCCTGGATGGTCCAGCACATCCAGGCCCCCGCCGAGGCGGCTGAGCTGGCCGCCCGAGGCAGCGAGATCTTCGGCGGTCCGCCCGGCGTCATTTCGGAAATCGGGCCCGTGATCGGGACCCACGTCGGTCCCGGGCTGCTCGGCGCCGGTGGGCTGCCGAGCTCGTTCCTGCGCTAGCGCTCCGCCCCGCCCCGCCAAGCCCCGCCAAGCCCCGGCCGCGCTTATTGACCTGCAGTACGCGGAAAATTGGCTTGGGCAATTTGGATTTTCCCAAAATCGCGCCTATAGCCCGCGTTTTTCGGAAAATCCGCTGGGCGCAGCCCAATTTTCCTAGTTCTGCATCCCGACAGCTCGGAACCAGGGCAACAAGGCTCCCCCTGCCCAGCTGCCGTTCCCGCCCAAGCCCAGCTAGACGCCTACGGATGGCGGCCGGAGCTAGCGCCCGAGGCGCTTACGCCGCCGGCGGCCAAAGGTCAGCGCGCCGAGCGCTGCCACGCCACCGCCGAGCACGAAACCGGCCACGCCCGCCCCGATCAGCACCTGGGGCTCGTGACGGCGCAGCTGGCCACGCCAGTCGGTGAGCTTGACCACCTCGACACGCAGGCGCTCGACCGCGGTGCCGAGCTCCTGGCGGTTGGACTCGATCGAGGCCCGGATCTCATCTGGGGAGCGGGTGGCCATCAGGCGCTGTCCCCCGGCTTGACCGTGGCGCGGATCTTGCGCGCTTCCTCGATGGCCATCTGAGGTGTGGGCGCGCCAACGCTGAACTTGCGCCAGGCAAACAGGAAGGAAATCGCGGTCAGCACCAGCAGGATCACCATCATGATGAGGAAGCCCAGCCAGATGCTGTTGAGCAGGGAGTTGAGGCCCCAGGCGATGGTGAGCAGCACGAAGATGATCGCGAACACCCCGAACACCGCCCCAGCGACACCGGCGACAGCACCCCGCTTGTAGCTATTGACCTTGACCGTGACCTCGGCCTTGGCCAACTCGATCTCCTCGCGAACGAGGACCGAGAGGCGCTCGGAGACCTCGGTTACCGCCTGGGCGAGATTCTCGTTCTCAGCGGGCAAGGCGCTTGAGGAGTAGGGCGAGGGTGAAACCGCCGGCAAAGGCGGCACCAACGGCGATCTCGGGGCGGTCGGCGACATTGGCGGCGGGGGCTCCACCATCGCCGTCGGTCGGTGCCCATGCCGGCGCCGGGTCGGCGGCCGTGGCGACCGTCGGCGGGTTTTCGGCTGACTCGCTCACTCGGGCGGAGGCTCGCCGAACATGCGGACCCAGATTAAGGCCGCCAGCCGCGCCGAGGCGAGGCTCGCGAGTGCGCCGGTCCCGGCCAGTAGGCCGGACCAGATGAGACGCTTGACTAGAGGGCTCTCAGACATCCGGGGCATTCAAGCAGACTCTCCCGGCCGAACGGGGAATGTAAATCAGCACCTAGCGGCCGGGCAGCTCGATGCCGACACAGATCGTCGTCACAATCAGGGTCTTGGCCAGTTCGAGATCATCCGGGCTGACCGGCTCGTCCTCGAAGATCCAGCCGGTCAGAACCTGCTCGACGCAGCCGTAGAACGCCTGGGCGGCGAACTCGGGGGTGATCTCGGGCCGGAACATCCCTTCGGCCTGAGCGGAGGCGACGATCCCGGCGATCCCGGCGTAGGCGTCGCGGATCTTGCCCAGGTGGGTTCGCCCGAAGGTATTCGCCGCCCGCGTGACCTCGACGATGATCACCTTCATCAGTTCCGGATCGTGGCGGTAGGAGTCGATGATGAATGAGGCGACCGCGTGGAGCTTCTCCCGTGGCGGACGGCCCGAGGCGTCGGCCTCGGCGATCGCCGCCAGCATCACATCCCACCGCTCGAGAAACAGCGTGTCGAGGATCTGTTCCTTGGAGGAGAAGTAGTGGTAGACCAGCCCGTAGGCCACGCCGGCCTCGTCGGCGATGTCGGCGACGCGGCAGGTGTGAAAGCCCTGGCGGGCGAACACACGCACGGCCGCGTCGAGGATGAGCCGTCGCTTCTCGGCCGCCGCGGTGGTCACGCGCCACCCCAGTCATAGGCATCGGGGCGCCGATGGGCCAGAGCCGGGATCCCCTGGCGGACCTCGGTCACCCGGTTCAGATCCAGGTCGGCGACGATCACGGTCTCGGAGTCCGGGGCGCAGGCCAGAACCACCCCCCAAGGGTCCACGATCAGCGAACGGCCCCCGGTACGGAAGCCGCCGGGGTGCTGCCCGATCTGATTCGGGGCGATGACGAAGAGCTGGTTCTCGATCGCCCGTGCCCGAACCAGTACTTCCCAGTGGTCCCGGGTCGTGGCCAGCGTGAAGGCGCTGGGCACCGTGATCACCTGCGCGCCGCGCAGCGTGAGGATGCGGAAGAGCTCGGGGAAGCGAAGGTCGTAGCAAACGCTAAGACCCAACCCGGTCCCGTCGCTCAGGTGAGAGCCGACGATCTCGCTGCCCGCCTGGTCGGTGTCGGATTCGGCGTAGGTGGTGCCATCAACTTCGACGTCGAACAGATGCACCTTGCGGTAGGTCGCCTTCAGCTCGCCATCCGGGCCGATGTGGACGCTGGTGTTGCCGTGCCGTTCCTGTCCGGCCCGCGCCTCGACGAACGAGCCGGCCACGAGCTCCAGCCCGAGTTCGCGGGCGATTGAGCGGGCCCAGCTGATCGCCGGACCGTCGAGTGTCTGCGCCCCGGCGTTCAGTTCCTCCGCCCGGCCGAGGACGGTCCATTTCTCCGGCAGGCAGACGAGCTCGGCTCCGAGCGCCGCCGCCCGGCGCACGAGGCGGTCCGCGGTCGCTAGGTTCTGCTCAAAGTCGTCGGTGGAGTTGAGCTGGACGGCGCCGGCGCGCATGCGATCTCTCCTCCCTGCTCCGGTGCTCGATTGACTAGTCAGTCAGGCCAGGATATCTGAGATGCCAACGCACACCGCCGGAGGATGAAGCGTCCGGGGCGCGCCGCTCAGGGCGCCCTTCCCTACCGGGGCCGGTTCGGCGACCCGCGCCCCGAAGCGCTAGCCGGCCTCGCCCTGCCTCCGGATCCCATGCCCGCTCGCCAAGGACTGCGGCCCCTGAAGGCCTGGCGCTACATCGGCATCTACGGCCCCGAGCTCATGCTCTGCCTGGCCGCGGCCCGCATCGGCCCGGCCCGCCAGAGCTTCTGGGCGGTGTGGGACCGCGCCGGCGGTCGCCTGCACGAGCGAACGGTCATGAGTCCGGGTGCGGTCAGGCTCGGCCACGGGCAGGCCTCGGCCGTGGGGCCCGGAGTGAAAATCGCCGTCGAGCTCGAGGAAACCCAGGGCATCGAGACCGTCTGCGCAAGCGCCGCGAGCTATGCCTGGACGCGCAAGCAGGGCGGAATCCCCGCCCGCGGGACGGTCACCATCGACGGTGTGGCCCACCCCTTCGAGGCCCGAGCCGTGGTCGACGACACCGCGGCCTACTACGCGCGCCACACACAGTGGCGCTGGTGCGCCGGCGTGGGTCGCGCCCGCGACGGACGCGCGCTGGCCTGGAACCTGGTGGAGGGGGTGAACGACCCGCCGCGCGGCAGCGAGCGAACCCACTGGGTGGACGGCGAGCCCAGCGAGGCACCCCCGGCCCGCTTCGCTGCTGACCTGAGTGCCGTCGGCGAGCTGCGCTTCGCGCCCGAGGCGGTCCGTGAGCACGCTCAGAATCTGCTCGTGGTGCGCAGCCGCTACCGCCAGCCCTTCGGGACCTTCTCCGGCCGCCTGGGGGACCTCGAGCTGGCCGAGGGCTATGGGGTCATGGAGGATCACGACGTCTGGTGGTGATCAGGCCATCGTGGCCAGGCCCCGGACCAGCACCGGG
>JBDTEE010000080.1:0-15755 GCA_039922645.1 Solirubrobacteraceae bacterium
ACGAGCGAGCGGCCGCGCAGACGCTGAGTGCGGCCGCGCACAATTACATCGCCGGCGGGGCCGGGGACGAGGTGACGCTGCGCGACAACATTGCCGCCTGGGGACGACTCGCCCTACGTCCGCTCGCTCTTGTCGGAGTGGGCGAGCGCGATCCCTCGGTGGAGCTCCTGGGCCGTCGGCGCCCGCATCCCGTGGTGATCGCTCCCACCGCCTTCCAGCGCCAGGCCCATCCCGAGGGCGAGCTGGCCACCGCGCGCGGCGCCGCGGCCACCGAGACCATCATGTGCCTTTCTACCCTGGCCACCAGCTCGCCCGAGGCGGTGGCCGAAGCCGCTCCCGGTGCTCCGCGCTGGTTTCAGCTCTACGTGTTCAAGGATCGCGGAGTCAGCCGCGATCTTGTGCAGCGGGCCGCGGCTTCCCAGTACGAGGCCCTCGTGGTGACCGTCGACCTGCCTCTGTTCGGGGTCCGCGAGCGTGAGCTGCGCTCGGTTCACTCCTCGGCCGCCGAAACAGTGGCCAGCGCCAGCGCCGCCGGGGCTTCCGGGAAACTGACCCCGGCCGCGTTCGCCAAGCTGGTCGATCCCGACCTCAGGTGGGAGGACATCGAGCGCGTCGTCGCGGAGAGCCCGCTGCCGGTCCTGGTCAAGGGCATCCTCCGTGCCGAGGACGCCCGCCGCGCAGCCGAGCACGGTGCCACCGGCGTCATCGTCTCCAACCATGGCGGCCGCCAGCTGGACAGCGTCCTGTCCGGTGCCGACGCTCTGCCTCCCATCGTTGAGGCTGTGGGTGATCAGCTCGACGTGCTCGTAGACGGCGGTGTGCGCCGCGGGACCGATGTCGTCAAGGCCCTTGCCCTGGGAGCCAGGGCGGTGATGATCGGCCGTCCGGCGGTCAGTGGTCTGGCCGTGGCCGGTGCCGACGGCGTGCAGCGCGTGCTGGAGATCCTGCTGGGTGAACTGGACAACGCGCTCGGGCTCCTCGGCGCCCCCCGGGCCAGCGATCTGAGCCCCGACTTCGTCACTCCGGCTCCGTGGGCCGCGTCGTGAAGGTCCTGGTCACCGGAATCTCCGGCTACGTCGGCGGCGCGATCGCCCCCCGCCTGGAGCGTGAGGGACATGAGGTGGTGGGCCTCACCCGCGACCGGCGCCGGGTCGCACTCGGGATCCCGATCGTCGAGGGCGACGTCCTCAGCGGAGCCGGGCTCGAAGAGGCCCTCGACGGGGTGAGCGTGGCTTACTACCTCATCCATTCCATGGAGCCGAGCCAAGACGGGCCGTTCCCCGAGCGGGAGAAGACCGGAGCTGAGCGCTTTGCCGCGGCGGCACGGGCCGCGGGGGTGAAGCGGATCATCTACCTCGGCGGCCCCGTGCCCGATGGCGACGGGCCGGCCTCGGTTCACCTCACCAGCCGGCTCGCGGTGGAGCGCATTCTGCTCGAGGCCATCCCGGACTCCGTCGCGCTGCGAGCCTCGATCGTCATCGGCGCCCGCTCGCCCTCATTCCGCTTCCTGGTCCGGCTGGTGGAGCGCCTTCCGGTGCTGGCCGTCCCCGCCTGGCACAAGAACCGCACCGCTCCGATTGACGAGCGCGACGTTCTCTCCCTGCTCGTTGCGGCGGCGAGCAGTGAGGCCGCCGCGGGGCGCTCGCTGGACATCGCCGGACCGGACGTGGTCAGCTACGGCGAGCTCATCACCCGGATCCGCGACCTGATGTTGATCGGCCGCCCAATGGTCAGCTTCCGCCGGCTCACCGTTACCCCCATAGCCAGCCGTGTGGCCGCGGCGATCGCCGGTGAGCAGCCCGAGCTGATCGAGCCACTGATGGAAAGCCTGACCACCGACCTGCTGCCCCGCAACGACGAGGCCGCGGCTCTCTTGGGCGTGCGCCTGCACAGGCTTGACGCAGCCATCGAACACGCCCTGGCCGAGTGGGAGCGTACCGAGCCGCTGGCGGCACGCTGAGCCTGACCCTCCGCACGGTCCTGATCTGAGTAGTGTGCGCGTGCCCATGAGCACGGTTAACGCCGAGATAGAGATCGCCGCGCCGCCGGATGCCGTCTGGGACACGGTCATGGATCCCAAACGCCTCGGCGACTGGGTGACGATCCACAAGTCACTCGAGGACGCCTCCAGACCGCCTCTCCGTAAGGGAGCGACAATGGACCAGTGTCTGGCTGTACGGGGACTCACCTTTCACGTCCACTGGAAATTGGTCACCGTCGAGGAGCCGCGGTTGGCGGAATGGGAAGGCATCGGCCCGGCACGCTCCCGCGCCCGGACGACATATGGACTCAAGGCGCGAGAAAATGGTTCGACGCTTTTTCAGTACACAAATGAGTTCCAACCACCGGGCGGGCGACTCGGAGCGGTGGCGGGACGGATGATCGTCGGAGCGACCTCTGAGCGTGAGGCCAAGAAGTCACTCTCGCGACTGAAGATGTTGCTGGAAAAAGGCAACTAACCTTTCAGGCATTAACGCTGACCGGGTGTATGGTGTGACCGCAAACCCCATACACGGAGGTACCCTGTTGACAGAATTCGTCGACAGCACCATCAAGGACATCGATCGTCGGTTGGCCGAGCTCAAGCAGGAGGTAACGCGGCTGGAGGCGGCCCGCAACGCTCTCACCGGCGGCCGCCGTCGCCCAGGTCGGCCCACCACGAACGGTGCCCGTCGCACGAGCGGACGTCGCGCTGGTGCACGCCGGGGACGGCGCGGGGGTAACACCCGCTCCACTCAGGCTCTCGAGCTGGTCCGCACGCAGCCCGGGATAACCATCCCCCAGATTGCCGAGTCGCTCAAGATCGAGCCGAATTACCTCTACCGCGTCATGCCCAAGCTGGTCGAGGAGGGACAAGTGAAGCGCGACGGCCAGGGCTGGCATCCCGCTTCGGCCGCCTAACCGGAGACCGTAATCGGCGGCTCCTTGGGTCCAGACGGGACCGCCGCGATCATCATCAAACTGATCGCGGCGGTGTCTGACTCACTTCGGCTCGGGCGCGGAGCCGAGCGGGTTCAACTAGATCAGACCGAGCTGATCGACGGCGCTGCGCTCTTCAACGAGCTCCTTGACCGTCGCGTCGACCCTCGAACGGGAGAACGCGTCGAGCTCGAGACCCTGAACGATCTGATACTCCCCACCCGAACAGGTGCACGGGTGACCCGAGAAGATGCCCTTCTCAATCCCGTAACTCCCGTCACTGGGGACTGCCATAGACACCCAGTCACCATCCGGGGTGCCGAGCACCCAGTCATGCACGTGATCGATGGCGGCGTTGGCCGCCGACGCGGCGCTGGAGGCGCCACGCGCCTCGATGATGGCCGCGCCCCGCTTCTGCACGGTGGGGATGAACTCATTCTCGAGCCAGCTCTGGTCGCCAATCGCCTCAGCGGCGTTGGCGCCCTTGACCTTTGCGTGAAAGACGTCCGGATACTGAGTGGCGGAGTGGTTGCCCCAGACGGTCATGTTGGTCACTTCGCTGATCCGCGCCCCGGTCTTGTTGGCCACCTGGGCAATGGCCCGGTTGTGGTCCAGGCGCATCATGGCCGTGAAGCGCTGCCGGGGGATGTCGGGGGCATTGCTGGCGGCGATCAGGCAGTTCGTATTGGCCGGGTTACCGACCACGAGGATCTTCACGTCGGACGCGGCGTGGTCGTTTAGCGCCTGGCCCTGAGGCTTGAAGATGCCTCCATTGGCCTCCAGCATGTCACTGCGCTCCATCCCCTTGCCGCGCGGTCGCGCGCCAACCAGCAGGGCGATGTTCACGCCGTCGAACGCCTGGTTGGGGTCGTCGTAGATATCCACTCCGCTCAGAAGCGGAAAGGCGCAGTCCTCCAGCTCCATGGCCGTGCCCTCAGCCGCCTTGACGGCCGCCGAGATCTCGAGCAGGGAGAGACGAACTGGGGTGTCCGGGCCGAGCAGCTGACCACTGGCGATGCGGAACAGCAGCGCGTAGCCGATTTGACCCGCCGCACCGGTGACTGACACCTTCACGGGGTCCGGCGAAGAGGTACTCAAATTCCCATTCCTTCCTTGACGAAGCGGAGACACTGGGCGCGTCCGCGGCCGTCAACTCATAGCTGTTTTGGCGCCGCCCGGGAGCATTGCTATCGCGCTCGGACAGCAGGACTGGTGCCGTAGCCGCCGGGGCAGCCTGGTCAGTCCGTTCAGGCGATGCTATAGGGGGCGAGCTTCGGGGGCTCCCCAGACCCACCGGCCCTCAGGCCCCGAAGTCGAGTCCGTAGACCTCGCCCAGCTTGTGCTTTAGATAGCGCACAAAGGGGTGCACGCTGATCGGGCCGCCCACCGCGCGCTCAAGCAGCTCGCTGGTGGTGAACTTCGAACCGTGGCGGTGGACGTTTTCGATCAGCCACTCGCGCAGCGGCCCCAGCTCCCCGGCGGCGATGCGCTGATCGAGGTTGGGCACGTCGAGATGCACTCGCTCCCAGAGCTGGCCGGCGATCAGGTTGCCCAGCGCGTACGTCGGGAAGTAACCGATCAGCCCGGCTGACCAGTGCACGTCCTGGAGCACCCCATCGGCGTCGTCGGTGACCGTGATGCCAAAGAACTCCTGAAAGCGGGCGTTCCAGGCCTCGGGCAGGTCGGCCACGGCCAGTCGCCCCTCGATCAGCTCCTGCTCGAGCTCGAAGCGCAACACGATGTGCAGCGCATAGGTCAGCTCGTCGGACTCGACCCGGATATAGGACGGCTTGACGCGGTTGACCGCCCGGTACAGCGTGTCCGGATCCAGATCGGACAGCGGACCGGCGAAATGGGAGGCTACGCGCGGAGCCAGAACCTGGGAGAAGGGGTGCCCGCGTCCGACCATGTTCTCCCACAGACGGCTCTGGGACTCGTGCATCCCGAGTGACTCTCCGGAGCCCAGCGGGCTGCGATCGAAGGTGGGTGGGATCCCGGCCTCGTAGAGGCCGTGACCGCACTCATGCATCGCGCCGTAGAGCCCGGCCGGGAAGTAGTGCTGATCCCATCGCGTGGTTATCCGCACGTCACCGCGCCCGACACGGATCGCGAACGGGTGCACCGTGTCGTCAATTCGCCAGCCGGTGGGATCGAAGCCCATCATGGCCACCACCTCATCCACCAGTGGCCGCTGCTGCGGCACGGGAAAGTCTCCATAGAGCATGGCGTCGTCGACGTGGGCAGCCTCGCTGGTCAGGCGGGTAATGAGGGGCACCAGCTCGGAACGGAGCTCGCCGAACAGTCGGGCCACCGTATGGGTGCGCATCTGCGGCTCGTAATCGTCGAGCAGCACGTCATAGGCACATTCGAAGCCATCGTGCCCGGCGTGGCACTCCACATAGCGACGGGCGAGTTCGAAGTTGCGCTCGAGATAGGGGGCGAAGGCGGAGAAGTTGGATGCCTCGCGGGCCGCGACCCAGGCTTCCTGACCCATCGAAGCCGCTCGGGCCAGCTCGGCGGCCAGGTCCGTGGGGACCCGGCGGGCCTTGTCCCAGTGACGGCGGACCAGACGGACCAGGCACGCGTCGTCTGAGTCGTAGGCCTCGCCGGCCGTCTCCGCCTCCGCGCCGACGAGCAAGCGTCCGGTCTCATCGTCGATGAACAGCTCGTGGCTGATGCGCTGCAGAGTGGCCAGGGATTCAGCGCGCGCGGGCGCACCGTAGGGCGGCATCTTGGTCTGCTGATCCCAGTGGGCAAGCGCCGAGACCGACCGCAGGTCCGACAGCTGCCCCATGCGATCGCGAAGCTGCTCAAGGGCCTGACTCATCGAGCGCTCCGCGACGGGAATGGGAGCGGCGGGGCGCTATGCGACCATTCCTCGATCGTGAGGCGCTCGTCCTCGATCAAGTTGATGGACCTCTTCGGGTTCCGGATCGGAGTCGATGCCAGCTGGTTCTTCATCCTCTTCGTTCTCATCTTCCTGCTCTCGGGCCCGTTCCGAGCCACCCTCCACAGCTCCGACACTGTCGCGTACCTGACCACCGTGGTCAGCGTGCTGCTCCTCTTTGCCTCACTCATAGTGCACGAATTGGGTCACGCACTGGTCGCCCGTCGGCTGGGCATCGGTGTCAAGCGGATTGATCTGTTCCTGTTCGGCGGCTTGACTCAGATGAGCCGCGACTCCGCCACACCTGGCGAGGACTTCAAAATTGCCATCGCCGGACCACTGGCAACGCTCGGCGTGATCCTAGTCTGTCTCGGGATCGACGTTGCCCTGGTCGGCTCTCACAAGTTGACCCACGCGATCGCTCTGGACAACGACATCACGATCACGCCCGTTCTGCTCTGCCTGAGCTGGCTCGTGCCGATGAACGTGCTGCTGTTCCTGTTCAACATCGTGCCCGCCTTTCCGCTGGATGGTGGCCGCATGGCGCGGTCCCTGGTCTGGCGGGTCACCGGGGATAAGGCGCGGGGCACGAGGGCGGCGGCCAAGCTCGGCGAGGGTTTCGCCATCCTGCTGGCCGGACTCGGGCTGTGGGGCCTGTTGTCCTTCAGCAGCCTGAGCGGGCTCTGGCTGGTTGCCCTGGCCTATCTGCTCTGGCAGTCGGCTCGCGGGGCCATCGTCCAGTCGAACTTCGACGAGCGCATCGAGGGAGTCCGCGTGGCCGACATCATGGATGCCCATCCCGTCGCCATCCCCGAGGCCACGGCGATCACTCAGGCCTTGGATGAGTACTTCCTGCGCTACGGCTGGGACTGGTTCCCGGTCATCGACTCCACCGGCCGGTTGCGGGGCATCATTCGCCGGGCGCGGGCGCAGGCCTCCGCCGACGGCGGCGAGGGCTGGCTCACGGTGGGCGCCGTGCTCGACCCCGAGGAACCCGGCGGCCTTCATGTCGGTGCCGACCGGCCCATCACCGAACTGTTGTCCTCCGAGAACCTGGGGCGTCTTGGCGCCCTGATGGCCGTCGACGGCGATGGCGTGCTCCAGGGCGTGGTCACCGTCGAGCAGGTGCGACGGGCTCTGCAGTCGGCCTTCGGCTCGATGCCGGTCGGATGACATGAGCCCGTTCGGGACAGCCCGGAGGAGTGTGAGCGCGCTGGATACCCCGCGCGCCCGGAACATCGCCCTGGCCCTGTTGGCCATGACGCAGTTCGTGATCGTGATCGACGCGTCGATCGTCAACGTCGCGCTCCCCTCGATCGGCCGCGCCCTGTCCTTCTCTCGGACCGACCTGTCCTGGGTGGTCAACGCCTACACGCTCACCTTTGGTGGTTTCCTGCTCCTGGGCGGCCGGCTCGCCGACCTCATGGGCCGGCGGCGGATGTTCATCATCGGGCTGATTCTTTTCTCGCTGGCCTCGTTGGGCGGAGGGCTCGCCCAGTCCGAGGGCTGGTTGATCGTGGCCCGAGGCGTGCAGGGACTGGGCGGGGCGATCGTCTCCCCCGCCGCCCTTTCGATCATCACCACCACGTTCGCCGAGGGCACGGAGCGCAACCGCGCCCTGGGCGTCTGGGGGGCGGTAGCCGGTGCCGGAGGGGCCGCCGGAGTGCTCCTCGGCGGGGTTCTGACCAGCGGTCTCAGCTGGCGCTGGGTCCTGTTCGTCAATGTTCCCATCGGTGTCATCTGCGCGTTCCTGGCCCCGCGGCTGCTGCCTGAGAGCCGCAATGAGGGCGACGGGCGCTCCTTCGACATCCTGGGCGCGGTGACCGTCACCGCCGGCTTGGTGCTGCTCGTCTACGCGCTAGTCGACACCGCGAACGTCGGGTGGGGTTCCGCAGCGACGCTGCTCAAGCTGGCCGGCGCGGTGGTTCTGCTGGTGGCCTTCGTGATCACCGAGCGCCGCCAGACCCAACCGCTCGTCCGCTTCTCGATCCTGCGCCTGCGCACGCTCCGCGCAGCCAACATCGTGGGGCTGCTGACCGGCATGTCGCTGTTCTCCATGTTCTACTTCATCTCGCTCTACCTGCAGGATGTGCTGCATGACTCCGCCCTGACCGCCGGCATCTCCTACCTGCCGCTGGCCGTGCTGATCATCGTCTCGGCCGGGGTGGCTTCCCAGCTGGTCAACCGCTTCGGCTACAAGCCGATCCTGATCATCGGGCAGCTGTTCATCGCCGGTGGCCTGCTCTGGTTCGCGGCCCTAAGCGCGTCCGGCTCGTTCGCCGGCGACGTGCTCGGCCCCTCGATGCTGGCCGCGGTGGGTCTGGGCCTGTCCTTCGTCCCGGTGACCATCGCCGCCCTGACGGGAACCGCGCCGAACGAGGCCGGGCTCGCCTCGGGCCTGATCAATACCTCGCAGCAGGTCGGCGGTGCCCTCGGACTGGCCATCCTGGCCACGATCGCCAACTCTCTGACCAATAGCGAGCTTCATAACCGGATCCCTGCCCCGGTGGCGCTGACTGACGGTTTCGGGCGGGCGTTCACGGTTGGCGCGGGCTTCGCGGTGGCCGGCGCGATCCTCTCTCTGATCCTGATCTCGACCCGCGACAGTCGCCATCACGTCGAGGCCGCCCAGGTCGAGGAGGCCGCCCAGGCCGAGGAGGCCGCCGCCGTTACCTGACGGGCCTGGAGGGACCCCGCGGCGCAGGCGCAAGGCGCAGGCGCAAGGGACCTGAGAACCCAGCTCATTTATATTCCGGAGTCGTGCCCTCCCATGACGTCCTCATCATCGGCGCCGGACTGGCTGGCCAGCGGGCGGCCCTGGCCGCGGCTCAGACAGGCGCCACGGTCGGAATCATCTCCAAGGTCCACCCCGTGCGCTCCCACTCGGTGGCCGCGGCGGGGGGAATCAACGCCGCCCTGAATCCGCAGGACACCTGGGAGTCCCACGCCTTCGACACGATCAAGGGCTCGGACTACCTCGGTGACCAGGACGCCATCGAGATCATGTGCCGCGCGGCACCCGACGAGATCCTCTGGCTCGAGCACGCCGGGGTGACCTTTTACCGCGATGAGACCGGCCACCTCGGCACGCGCGCCTTCGGGGGCGCCTCCGCGGCCCGGACCTACTACGTGGCCGACATCACCGGCCACGCCATCCTCCACGTCCTCTACGAGCAGCTCATGAAGTACTCCGAGCGGATCGACCGCTACGAGGAGTGGTTCACCACCGATCTGCTTCAGGACGACGACGGCCGCTGCATCGGCGCCGTCTGCCGCAACCTTCGCGACGGAGAACTCGAGCTCTTCAACGCCAAGAACGTCATCCTGGCCTCGGGCGGCGCAGGCCAGGCCTACCGGCCCACCACGAACGGCCTGATCGTCACCGGCGACGGCATTGCCCAGGCCTACCGGATCGGCGCCCGCCTGATGGACATGGAGATGATCCAGTACCACCCGACCACGCTGGCCGGTAACGGGCTGCTGATCACCGAGGGCGCCCGCGGTGAGGGTGCCTGGCTGCTGAACGCCAAGGGCGAGCGCTTCATGGAGAGGTACGCCCCCAACAAGCTCGAGCTGGCCTCCCGCGACGTTGTCTCTCGCGCCGAGCAGACGGAGATCAACCAGGGCAACGGATTCCCCGACGGCACGGTGGCGCTCGACATCACCAAGGTTCCCAAGCGGCGCGTGCTCGAGGCGTTGCGCGAGATCGTCAACATCGGCCGTGACTTCGCCGGAGTCGACATCACCCGCGAGCCGATTCGCATTCGCCCCGGTGAGCACTACATCATGGGCGGCGTCAAGACTGACGTCGACGGCCAGACCACGATCCCCGGCCTCTATGCCGCCGGCGAGGTGGCCTGCGTCTCGGTCCACGGCGGCAACCGCCTGGGCGCCAACTCGCTGCTGGACACGCTGATCTTCGGCCGTCGCTCCGGGGAGCATGCGGCCAAGCTAGCCCTGAGCCGCCCCATGCCGAGCACGCCGATCAGCCGCGTTGACGACACGCGGGCCTACATCCAGGCGATCATCGATCGCCCCCAGGGCGGCCGTCGCGTGGCCTCGATCAAGGACGAGCTGGGCGACACGATGAACCGCTACGTGGCCGTCTTCCGCGACCAAGATGGTCTCGAGAAGGCCCACGAGATCGTGCGCCGGCTCAAGGAGGAGGCTCCCCAGGCGTCGATCGACGATCGCGGAGCGGTGTTCAACCAGGACGTGCTCGGCGCCATCGAGCTCGGCTACATGCTCGACGTGGCTGAGGCGACCGTCGTTAGCGCGCTGGAGCGTAAGGAGTCGCGCGGAGCCCAGTTCCGCACCGATTACCCGGAGCGCAAGGACGAGGAGTGGCTCAAGCACATCGACATTTCGGCCAACGGCGACGATGTGCCCAACGTCAGCTACTCGCCGGTGACCATCACCAAGTGGCAGCCCCAGGAAAGGACGTATTAGTCCGCGATGCCTGAGTACACACTGAAGATCCGCCGCTTCGACCCCCAGTCGGGCGAGGCTGCCTACTGGGACGAGCACCAGGTCGAGCTCGAGGAGAGCAAGTCAGTCCTCGACGCGATCCTCAAGGTCCGGGACGAGGTGGACGGGTCGGTGGGCATCCGCTGCTCCTGCCAGCAGGCCATCTGCGGCTCCTGTGGCGTGCGCATGAACGGCAAGCCGGGTCTGGCCTGTAACACGCATCTGGACGAGGCTGCCGCCCGTACCCAGGGGGTCGGCTGGAACCCGGAGGACGAGGCCAATGGCGATCTCACCCCCCCGAACGTGATCACCGTCGAGCCGATGGGCAACATGCCCGTCATCCGCGATCTGATCGTGGATATGGACGCGGTGCACTGGAAGAAGATCCAGCGGGTCACGCCGTTCCTGATCAACAAGGAGCCCGTGCCCGAGCGCGAGTACATCGTGCCCCACGACCACATGGTCGACATCACCCAGACGATGGCCTGCATCCAGTGCGGAGCCTGCGTCTCTGACTGCCTCTCGATGGAGATCGACCCGCTGTTCATCGGCCCCGCCGCGCTGAGCAAGGCCTACCGCTTCGTCGGTGATCCCCGCGACGCCGAGCACTATGAGCGGCTCAACGATCTGTCTCAGGACGAGCACGGGATCTACGACTGCACCCACTGCTTCAACTGCATCGACGCGTGTCCGAAGGGCGTCGACCCGATGAGCCAGATCATGCGCCTGCGCCGCAAGGCCGGCTCGGACTTCAAGATCGTCGACAACAACAACGGCCACCGTCACGAGGACGCCTTCGTGGGGCTGGTGCGGGACTACGGCCTGCTCAACGAGGCCGAGCTGCTGCCCCGCAGCTACGGCGGCAATTCGTGGTTCGGCAAGTTCCACCCCGCCGCCGGAAAGGAGCTCGTTTCATCGCTATCTACTGTGATCACGGGCGTGATTCGCGGCAAGATGAGTCCCAAGATCGCCCTGCTGGGCCACAAGCTGCCCAAGCGCGACCTCGCGTCGCTGAAGCGGATCTATTCGACGGTCGAGAGCCGCCCGGAGCGCATCGAGCTGAACCTCTACGTGAGCGGCTATGAGGACGACCCGGTGGAAACCCCAGCGGGGGAGAAGCCGCCCTCGGTCACCGAGAGCGCAGGCTCTCCACCCGCGGACACCGAGAGCGCGGAGCCCGGCTCGGCAGCGGCCACAGAGTCCGACTCGCCGGGAGCCCCCGAGTCCGACGCGACCCCGGCCGACAAGTCACCCACCTTCCCGGGACCCGACGGGCAGGGAGAGCCGGGTCCGAGCGAAAGTGAGAACTAGATGAAGGTTGCCTACTGGCCCGGCTGCGTGAGCCGCGGGTTCACGCCTGAGCTGCACGGCTCCATGGCCAAGGTCGCGCCGCTGCTGGATATCGAGCTGATCGAGCTCGACCGGGCAGCGTGCTGCGGCGCCGGCGTGATCGCCGAGCACAACCAGGAACTGGCCGACACGCTGAACGCCCGCACCTTCGCCCTGGCCCAGCGCACCGAGGGCGAGCTGATGATGAACATCTGCTCCACCTGCCAGGGCGCCCAGTCCGAATGCCAGGAGCGGCTCGACGCCAACACCGAGTACCGCGAACAGATCAACGCCAACCTGTCAGAGGATGGCCTGTCCTACGAGAAAGGCCTGACCAACAAGAACTTCCTCTGGTACCTGGTCGAGGAGCTCGGCCTGGACGCGCTCAAGGCCAAGGTCCGCCGGCCGCTGACCGACCTGAAGGTCGGGCCCTTCTACGGGTGCTACATCGTGCGCCCGGTCGAGCGGCTCGGCGTGGACGAGGAGCACCCACGCAGTCGCTACATGCACATGGTCATCGAGGCCCTGGGCGGCACGGTGATCGACTACGCCGGCGTTTATAAGTGCTGCGGCTTCCCGATCATCACCATGAACAAGGACGCGTCGCTGAAGATGGCCGGCCGCCACCTGGGTGACGCCATCGACGCCGACGCGGACTGCCTGGTCGTGCCCTGTCCCCTCTGCCATCTGAACCTGGATCTCCAGCAGCCCGCCGCCGCGCGGGTGGCCGGCCGAGACCTGGGCCTGCCGGTGCTCCACCTGCCCCAGATGGTCGGCCTGGCCCTCGGGCTCGGCCCCAAGGAGCTGGGGATGCAGAAGCACGTAGTCAGGCCGACCTCGGTCATTGACTGGTCGAGCTCGGTCGTGGCCGGTACCGCCGCTCCCGCCTAGCTGGTTCGGCTTGTGTGGGGCCGCGGCCTTCACAGCTTCAGACCTACCGTGAAACGAGAGCGAGCCACCGCTCGCCGGTAAGGAACGAACAGCAGGAGTGTGTGCAATGGCCCCCATCTTAAAAATGCGCGTTGTCCTAAGCCGCGATCGGCTCACCCGTGAACTGAGCGGGGGTAGACCCGGCTCCCTCGCCCCAGCGCGCATTGCTTGCCGCCCAACTGACCAGCGCCCGCCGGCGCAGGCAGCTCGTAACGACGCTGCAGCGCACCATCAACGAGGAGCACAATCGCAGTCTGACCCGGGTCCGGATGACGACCATCAACCGGGCTGCGGTCCGTAACGCCGAAGGCGCAATCAACGGGCTGATCGCGCGGCTCACCGCCGCTCAGCCGGTGCGTGCCGAGGGAATGGCGATCGCCGAACGGCTGATCACCGACGCAGCGCGGAGCCCGTTGTACGACTCCGCCGGGCCGGGCGCACTCCGGCGCGAGGTACTCGCGGCGACCGAGGCGCTCGACTCCGCGCCTGGTTTTGCTCCCTGCCGTCTTGGGCACCAGGGCCCGCTGCTTACCAGGGCTCGCCGTACCGCTCGCCGAAGGTGAAGTCCTCGACGGGATTGCGTCGCAGCTTCTCAGGCCACGGATCGGCCCGGTAGCCGACGGCGATGTGGCCGGCCATGGCCAGCCCCTCGGGAGCTCCCAGCAGCTCGCGGACGGCCGGCTCGGCCGGGACGAGCAGCGTGGTGAAGGATGCGCCCAGCCCCTCGTGACGGATGGCCAGCAGCAGGTTCTGCACGAACGGGTAGACCGAGGCGCCGCCGACGATGCTCGGGCGATCGAGGTCTGCGTCGGTGATGGCCAGCGCCGCGGGCTCGACCCAAACCACCAGGTGGACTGGCACCTCGTCGAAGTGGTGGGCGTACTCATCGGCGGCGCGCAGCATGCGCAGCCTCCCGGCGGACAGCCCGCTTTCCTCACCGGCATCGAGCGCCGCCCGTCCCCCGGTCGCGATCATGTACTTATCCCACGGCTCCGCGTAGAGCTCACGCAGGCGCCGGCGCACTTCGGGCTTGGTGACGACGATGACCCGCCAGCCCTGACGGTTGCCGCCGCTGGGGGCAAAGCGCGCGTTGTCGAACACGCGGTACAGGATCTCCCGGGGAACCGTGTCAGATGTGAAGTGGCGCGTCGACGGCGCGCCGCGCATCAGCGCGTAGATGTCGTCAGGCAACGGCCGAGCCTGCCCGGTCGGCAACCAAGAGCTCGGCGATCTGCACCGCATTGGTGGCTGCGCCCTTGCGGAGGTTGTCTGAGACGACCCACATGGAGAGGGCGCGCGGATGGGACTCGTCGCGGCGGATCCGGCCCACGAAGACCTCGTCGCGACCCTCGGCGCGCAGCGGGCTGGGCACGTCCTCGAGAATCAGTCCAGGAGCCCGGCCGAGCAGCTGGCGGACCTCGTCGGGCGTGATCGGCTCCCGGGTCTGCAGGTTGACGGATTCCGAGTGGCCGACGCGAACCGGGACCCGCACGCAGGTCACAGCGATCCCGATCTCCTCGTCCTCGAGGATCTTGCGCGTCTCGAACATCATCTTGCGCTCCTCGTCGGTGTGGTCATCACCGTCGGGAAACGAGCCGGCGGCCCCGATCACATTGAAGGCGATGAGGTCCGGATAGATGGTCGGCGCGGGCGGCGTGTCACCGGCCAGCGCGGCGCGGGCCTGTGCGTCGAGCTCGGCCAGTGCCTTCTGGCCCGTGCCCGACACCGACTGGTAGGTGGAGACAATCAGCCGCTCGATACCCACGGCGCGGTGGATCGGCCCCAGGGCGACCATGAGCTGCATCGTGGAGCAGTTCGGATTGGCGATGAGGCCGTCATGCCCCTTTAGCGCGTGCGGGTTGACCTCGGAGACGACCAGCGGCACCTCGGGGTCGCGCCGGAAGGCCGAGGAGTTGTCGATCACCGCCGCGCCACGCTGCGCGAACTTCGGCGCCCACGCCCGCGAGGTGGCGGCACCGGCCGAGAACAGCGCGATGTCGAAGCCATCCAGATCCGCGTTGTCATCCAGCAGCTGGACGGTGCGGCCGTCAATCTCGCTACCCGCCGAGCGCGCGGAGGCGAACAGGACCAGCTCGTCGGCCGGAAACTCGCGCTCCCGGAGGAGCTGGAGCATCGTCCGGCCTACGGCGCCGGTGGCGCCAACCACCGCCACGCGGGTCATCGGGGCCCCTGCTCGAGCTGGATCGCGTCGGCGCCGAGGTCAAAGGCGCTGTGCAGGGACTGCACAGCCCGAGGGACATCGGCGGCGCGGATGATGCAGGAGATCTTGATTGGCGAGGTGGAGATCATCTCGATGTTGATCTCCTCTTCGGCCAGGGTCGAGAACACCTTGGCCGCCACGCCGGGATGCGAGCGCATGCCGGCGCCGACGATCGAGACCTTGCCAATCTCATGATCGGTGTCGATGTCGCCCACGCCGAGCTCGGTCCGCACCGGCTCGAGCGCCTCCAGAGCGGCACGGAGATCCTCGGTCCCGATGGTGAAGGAGACCTCGGCCTCGCGGCCCTCCTCGCGCGGCTCGTTCTGGATGATCGTGTCCACGTTGCAGTTGGCCTCGGCCAGCGCGGTGAAAATGGCGGCGGCCGCCCCCGGGCGGTCGGGCACGCCGACCAGGGTGATCCGCGCCTCGTCGGTCGAGTGGGTGACGGCAGTGATGAGGGGGTGTTCCATGGTCTCGTCTTCTCCGAGCACAAAGGTACCGGGGCCGGGATCGAAGCTTGAGCGACAGTGGATCCGCACACCGTGGGTCCGGGCGTACTCGACCGAGCGCAGCTGGAGCACCTTGGCTCCCGAGGCGGCCATCTCGAGCATCTCCTCGAAGCTGACCTGACGGAGCTTGCGCGCCTCGGGCACGATCCGCGGGTCGGCGCTGAACACGCCGGCCACATCGGTGTAGATCTCGCACACCTCGGCGTTCAGCGCGGCGGCCACCGCCACAGCGGTGGTATCTGAGCCGCCCCGGCCCAGCGTGGTGACGTTGCGCGCCGTGTCCGACACGCCCTGAAAGCCGGCGACCAGCACCACGTGGTCCTCGTCCAACGCCGCCTTGATGCGGTCGGCGCGCACGTCGAGGATCAGCGCCTTGGTGTGGGACTCGTCGGTCACGATCCCCGCCTGGGATCCGGTCAGCGAGATCGCGCGGTGTCCGAGGTCGTTGATCGCCATCGCGCACAGCGCGCAGGAGATCCGCTCGCCGGTCGAG
>JBDTEE010000081.1:0-4745 GCA_039922645.1 Solirubrobacteraceae bacterium
CGCGAGACCGAAGAGATCAGCGCCGCCTCCTGATCACTCTCCCGGAACGGCCGCGACCCCTGGGCGTCGTGCCCCCCCCAGCATTCCCGCCGCGGGAATGCCGACTATCAGACAAAGGGCTGCACCCAGCAACAGCGTGTGGTGAACGGTGCTGGCGGTCAGCGTCCCCGACAGGGCCACCCCGGCCAACCCGGCGCCGATGGCCGCTCCGAGCAGCCGCCCAACCGAGAGCACAGCTGAGGTGCGCCCGTGGCTGGCCCCGGGGGTCGCGTTCAGCGCGGCACGCGAGGTGGGCACGAACAGCATGCCCAAGCCGAGTCCGACCGGGATCAGGGGCAGGACCGTGACCAGGCTGTCCAGGCTGACGCCCGGCAGCCCGAGGATGATCAGGCCAACGCCGGCACCCAGGAAGCCGAGCACGGCGGGCAGTTGCTCCCCGTGGCGATCGACCAGGCGACCGGCCAGTGGTGCGGCCCCGCCGACCAGGAGCGCCACGAGGATTAGCGCCGCCGACGCCCCCAGCGGGGAGAACCCCGCCACACGCTGGAGATACTGCTCGGCGATGTAGAAGGCGCCGATCATGACCGCGAAGGTGAGGGCGGCGATCAGGGTGGCGACGAGCACGATCCGGTTCACGGCCGGGCGCCCGTCGCCCTCATCAATCTGGACGGCGCTGGGCACGTAGCGCAGAACACCCACGGCAACCAGCGCCGTTAGCGGGATCAGGGCCCACCAGTCAGCTCGCCATCCGAACGCGACCGTGAGCACACCACCAAGCAACGGCCCAGCCAGGTTCGAGGTGCCGGCGCTCGCCCCCCAAATGCCCAGCGCGGTTCCCCGGCGCTCGGGGGGGAACCCGCTGACTGCCCCGGCCAGGGCGGCAGGACTGACCAGCCCGGCCCCCGCACCCTGAATCACGCGGGCCACCAGCAGGGCGGAGAAACTTGATACGAGCGCACCGGCCGCCGCCCCCATCGCGAACAGAGCTAGACCGCTCAGGGCCAGCTTCCGCGCTCCGAAGCGATCTACCAGCTCACCGGCCGGCAGCAGAAGTAGGGCATAGGCGCCGAAGTACGCGCTCAGCACCGCCGAAGTCGAGCTTCCCTTGACCCCGAGGCCATGGGCCACCGAGGGCAGGGCCACCGTGATGAGCGTCCCGTCCAGCTGAAGCAGCGCCGCAGCGGCGGTGCAGGCGGCCAAGCGCATCCAGGCAGACCGGGGGACGGGCGGGCGGCCGTCCTCTGCGGGGGACGAGGTGACGGTGGCATCGGTCACGTCCCCAGTATCGCGACTGGTTGGCCAGGGGGCGGAATCCCCGGCTTGCGGGGACGTGGGCGGGGCTAAAATCCGCGTCATGCCTTCCTATTCGCGTACCTACGCTCCCGCCGGTCGCGCGGTGACCCGGGACGAGTCCCGGGCCGTCTTCGGCCAGGTCATGGGCCTCGTCACCCTCACCGTCGGCTGCTTCGCGCTGGGGGCCTACCTCGAGCGCAACAGCGGCCGAACCGGCTTCGTCTTCTTCATCGCCGCCTTCGTCTGCCTGTTCGCCCTCCAGTTCGCCACCTCACGCGGGCACGAGCAACTCTCAATCGCACTCCTGTTCGGCGTCGGGCTGCTGCTCGGCATGTTCGTGGGGCCGATTCTGGCCTACTACGCCAAGAGCAATCCAGCGCCGCTATGGCAGGCCGCGGGGGCGACCGCGGGCTTCACCGCCGCCATGGGCGCGTACGGCTATGCGACCCGACGCGATCTCTCCTCCTGGGCGCGGACCCTGTTCTGGTGCCTGCTCGCCCTGATCGCCTTCGGGATCATCGGGCTGTTCGTGGCCATCCCGGGCGGGAACATCATCTATTGCGTGCTCGGTCTGGTCCTGTTCGGCGCACTGACGATCTTCGACTTCAACCGCCTGCGCCGCTCCAACCTGGCCAGCGCGCCGCTGATCGCCGCGTCGATCTTCCTCGACATCTTCAACATCTTCCTGTTCTTCCTGCGGATCTTCGGCGGCGGCCGGAACTAGGGTCCGCGAATCTAGTTTCCCGCATCGGGGACGTAGTGCCGCCGGTCCGCCGGGTCCTCCCAGACTCGCATGACCTGGCCTGACCGGGGGTCACGGAACCGCTCCGAGGTGGCCTGCCAATCGGGCTCGGGCCAATCGGCATGGCCGTGACCCCGACGCCCGCGGGCCCGTCCCTGCCCCGGGGCCGGGGCGGGGGCGCCTACCGATGCCGGGAGGTCCGCCATCGCCGCCTGAGCCTCAGCGGCGGTCTCAGCCCGCGCCACCAGCTCGACCCGGCGTTCAAGCTCCTCCAGCGAGAGTGCTCCGGTCGCGGCGTGATGCTTCAGCCGCTCGAACAGCCGCTCCCGGTCGGGATCGCTCAGCCGCACCGGCGACTCAGCCGGCGCTCCGGGCCTTCACCGCGGTCCCGTAGGCCACGATCTCCGTGAACTGCTGACCGATCTCCGAGGAGTCGAAGCGCACGGCGATGATCGCATCGGCACCAAGCAGTTGCGCGTTATCGACCATTCGGTCGATGGCGTGGCGGCGCGAGTCCTCGAGCAGCTGGGTGTACTCGGTTATTTCCCCCCGGCGCAGGGCCTTGAATGAGGCGGTGACGCCGCCGGTGAACCCCATGCTGCGCACGACGAGGCCGTAACACACGCCGAGGTTCTCATCGATGGTCAGCCCCGGGATCTCGAGGGCGGTGGTCATCGGGAGCCCGCCGATAGAAGGCCGATCACTCACGGTGTCAACGATATGGGAGCCGGTTGCTGCGCGGCCAGCTACGGTTAGCCGCCGTGTCCGTTCGGCTCGTGCCCATCCTCACGGCGCTGTTGGCCGCGCTGGCCCTGGCCGCCTGCGGCAGCTCGGCGAACACCTCGAGCCGTTCGAGCACCAGCGCCAGCGCCAGCGCCTCGCAGACCAGCAGCGCGACGAGCACCCCCGCCAGCGGACAGCTCAGCTACGAATCCGTTCCCCTGGAGGTCGGTCCCCCGCTCGGGCCGGCTTCGACCACCCAGACCGGCAAGGTGGACGGAATCAACTGCGGCCCGACCGAGCAGCTCGCCTACCACATTCATGCCCACCTGGCCGTGTTCTCCGACGGACGTCTGTACTCGCTTCCGGCCGGTATCGGGATCCCCGGATCCACGGCGCAGGAGACCAACCAGGGGCCTGTGGCGGCCGGTGGCCAGTGCATCTATTGGCTGCACACCCACACCTCGGACGGAGTGATCCACATCGAATCACCGATCCAGCGCATCTACACCCTGGGCAACTTCTTCGATGAATGGCACCAACCCCTCAGCTCTGACAAGGTGGCCAGCCTGCACGGCCACATCACTGCGTTCGTGAACGGAAAGGCGTGGACTCGCTCCCTGCGGGACATTCCCCTGCTGCCGCACGCGTTGATCCAGTTCGACCTCGGTCAACCGATTCCACCGCTCATGAGCGTCAACTGGTCTCAGACGGGGCTTTAGGACCCTCTCCTGACCGGCGGCGTCGTCGCCGTCGCAACCATCGCCGCAGCCCTTCCACCATCGCCGCCGCGACCGCAATGGCCAGAACGGACTCAGCGATCGTGCCCAGATCCGAAACCACATCGATCACCGGCGGGCCAATGAAATAGGCGCCGAAACCAAGCCCCGCCGCCCACACCGCGGCGGAGATGAAGTTGACCGCGATGTAGATCGCGGCTGGGACCCGGTTGATTCCCGCCGCCCACGCCGGGGCGATGAGAATCGCCAATACGGTGTAGCGCTCAAACGCCGCATCGCCCTTCTGCACCGCCCACAGCCGAGCCACCAGCAGGGGCCCTGGGGCGGTGAGCACCGCCCGCCCGGCCCAGCGCCCCAGCAGCCAGCCGGCCAGACCTCCCCCGGCGGCAGCCAGAAAGGCCACCAAGACCACCGAAACGATGTCCAGGTTGTGCCGTGCGGCGAGGATCCCGGCAGCGATCAGCACCGGCTCTCCCGGTCCGGGAAGCCCGATCCAGCTCGCCACCGCGGCCAGTGCCAGACCCGCGTAATCGAACGGGGGGCCGTGGAAGCCGTGATGCAGGTGTAGATGGATGTGCAGCAACGCGGGAGCCGGCACCGCCAGGGCGGCGCGGGTTAGGCGATGTCGCAGGTACCGCAACGTGCAAGCTCCACGCGCGCGATGGTGACATAACTCGCGGCCGTGACTGTCCGCCGGATCGCCCCGTTTGCAGGCACGTCGAGCTGCGCTGGGCGCCGGATGGATAGCCGTGCAGACGTGATCCTTGTCCAGCTGGCCAATGCCTTACGGACGCGCGTCGCCCAGGATTTTCGCCATGTCGGTGCGGCTGATCGTCTCCTACGACGGGACCACTAATGACGACGACGCGCTGGCTCTGGGACAGATGCTGGCCGAGGGCTCAAGCTCGCTCGCCCTGGCCTACGTCCGTCACTCGCGCGAGTACGATCCGCGCCGCGAGGAGGTGGCCGAGCACGACGCCATGCGACGCTTGGAGCACGGGGTGACCTGGCTCGAGGATCCGGACATCACGCGTCACGTGGTCCTCGACCCCTCGACCGGCGCCGGACTGGCCAAGCTCGCCGCCTCCGAGCAGGCCTCAGTGGTGGTGTTCGGTTCGGACTACCGGACTCCGCCCGGGGGTGTGGAACCCGGGGCAGCGGCTCAATCCTTGCTGGGCGGGGGCACCGTCGCTGTCGCGGTGGCCAAGGCGGGGCTCCGGCTCGGCGGCCACGGCGCGATCAAGACCATC
>JBDTEE010000082.1:0-5590 GCA_039922645.1 Solirubrobacteraceae bacterium
GGCGGCGGAGAGGTCCTGCGGCGCGCCGAAGCTGCCGCCCGCCGCGCGCGCCGCCGCCTGCACGATCAAGTTCGAGCCGTTGGAGCGCGACCAGACGGCGATCGCGTTGCCCTGCCAGTCGACCGCCACCTGCGGGTCGGACGCGTCCTGGCCGGCGGCGGAGAGGTCCTGCGGCACAAGCCACGCCGGCGCCGCCCACGCTGAACCTGCGCCAC
Source organism: Solirubrobacteraceae bacterium (assembly GCA_039922645.1). Classification (GTDB taxonomy): domain Bacteria; phylum Actinomycetota; class Thermoleophilia; order Solirubrobacterales; family Solirubrobacteraceae; genus Palsa-465. The sequence goes on from JBDTEE010000082.1 coordinate 216, forward strand.
CCCCCAAGACCCAGCAACACACCAGACCCGCTACCCCACAACCATCCGCAGCCGACCGCACATCGCTACTCCCATCTTGGAGGCTCGCACGGAGCCTATCAAGTCGATTGAGAGGGTCGGTCGTCGAAATTTAGTGAGCAGCCTCCTCGGTGTCGGCTTGTTGATCCACGCGGCGGTCGGCAGTGCCGCGGCATCGGCGACCGGCGGACGAATCGCTCCGGCGTCGCGGCGTAGGCGGCGTCGAGGTCCCGCCGCGCAGGCTGCGGACGACGACCGTCCCTCCGCCGGTGTTATGCGCGCCGGTCAGAGGCTCGCGAGACTCCTGGTTTGGAACGACCGCGGCAGCGCGGTCGGCGCCGCGGTCCGCTGCTGCATCGCCCCGGGCAGGCGGCAGTCGCGGCGAAGGCGCCCCGTGAACCGCTTGCTCGGTCCGCGGCAACCGGCTGCCAGCAAGCGGCCGACGACCCCGACGTGAGGATCCTGCCGGCCGTCATCCACGTTCCGAACGCGGCTGCTTCCGACCGGAAGGAGCCGCCGACGCCGGTCCGGAGAGACAGCCGGTTTGCCGCTCAGGCAGTCGTCCCGTCGTCTCGCTTCAGACAGCTCCTCCTCGCCGAATGGAGGCACGGGATCTGTGTCTCGCCGAGCCCCGCACGACGCATCCGCCCCCCCAGCGCTGAGACCTGCTTTGACCGTTGGAAGGCGGTCGACCCGCCGTCGGCGGCTTCCCTGCAACGCCGGCTCAGCAGGGCAGAAAGCCACGCGCCCTGCTCCGCGCGGAAAGCGCGTCTCTGCGGACGATTGCTTTTCTGGTCCCGCCGCGTCGCCCCGTGCGATCGCGTTGGCGACGGACCAGGCGCTTCCAGACGGCGGCTGTTTGCGACTGGTTCGCCACGAAAGGAAACGGCGCCCTCAGCGCCTCCACGCTCTTGACGTAGCTCTAAAACTGATGTTTTTGGGATTGCGGACGGCGTGCTGGGAGGGTCTCAACCGCTCGGCACCGACTTCAGCGAGGTCGAGTGCTAATCTTGTAAGACAATTGTTTAACAGGAGTACCGCATGCCGATAGTGAGCGTCCGCGACCTTGCGCACGACATGAAGGCTGTCCTCTCGCGCGTGGAGGAGGACAACGAGACGCTGCTCGTCACGCGCAACGGCAATCCGATCGTGGCAATCGTGCCAGTCGACCCAGCCGACGCGGAGCGCTACATCGTCCAGTCAGCCCCGGAGCTGATCGCTGCGCGCAAGCGCGCCGAGTCCGCCCGGGCGAGTCGGCCAAGCTATTCGCTCGACGAGGTCGCCGAGCGGCTCGGGATCGACCGTAGCGAGGCCGAAGGGACCCCCGGCCAGGAGGAGCTCGGACTAGGTGAGGTCGAGAAGCCGATCCTGGCCCTCCTGACCAAGGTGTTCGGCGGCGAGCTGGCCGGCTCGGTGGCGGAGTCATTCGAGTCGCGCTTCACCGAGGTCGCCTCCGGCATGCTGCAGAGCGCAGAGTCGCAGGGGACCATCGACCTCTCCTCCGGCGCGGATCGAGCTGCCCAGGAGGAGCGGCTGAGGTCGGTCTACGCGCAGGTCTTCACCTCGGTGTTCGGCGAGGTCCTCGCCGACGTTATGGCCGAGCGCGTCAAGGGCTTCTCCGTCGGCACGAAGGTCGGCCACCGCGAGGAAAGCCTGTTCGAGTTCACGCTGGCCGATGAAGCGCTCAACGCGACGTCCCAGTACGTCGAAGCGCTCAACGACACCATCATCACGTCAGGCGGCCTGCACGGCGCTGCAATCACCGTCGATGCATACGAGACGGCCGCGATCACCGGCATCAACATGATCGGGAAGATGCAGACAATCGCGACGGGCTACGGCAAGAGCGATCCGCCGTCGCTGAAGCTGGGCTTCAGGGGCTTCGGCAAGCCCTGAGACGGTCCGGGCGGTTCAGGCTCAGTCGAACTTCTTGCCGAGCGCGTCCAGCTTTTCGCCGAGCGCGTCCAGCTTCTGGCCGAGCAGACCCAACTGGCCGAGCGCGTCATTCGGATCGAGCTCAGCGGCACGTGTGGCGGCGGCACGGGTGCTCTGCTGGCTGACGTTCACCCAGCCCATCGCGACAACCGACGCGAGGCCGGCGAGAAGCGGGCCGGCGCTGAGCGCGAACAGCCACCTGTACACGCAGTTGGCGAGCGTTGTGAGCGAGCCGAGGAGCCCAGCCGCGGTCGCCACGCCGAGGAGCACAAAGGTCGATGGCGCCGCCCATTTCAGGACCCTGAACGCGACGACCACTCCAAGCGCGCCCTGAAACAGCGCCACCGCGACCAGCAGCGCTGCCGCCACCGCGGCCTCGGCCGGGAAGTACGCCGCCATCGCGGTCTGACGGCTCGTGCCCCCGGGCGCCCAGTGCCATGCGGTAGCGGTGCCGACGACCGCGACGGCGTAGACGATCCGCTCGGGGGTGACCGGGTTGGTGCCGTCGCTCACCCGGCTCTCCGTGCCATCTCGGCGATGTGGGCCCGGTCGCGGATCTCCTCGATCCACAGCGCGCCACGTCCCGCTCCCAGTTCCCAGAGGCCTGGCTGCCCCTTGTCCCACTGCGCACGGTAGGCCCACTGGCCGCGGGTAAACAGGACCCACGAGCCGAGCGGTCCGCGCGGCCAGTCAAGCTTCTCGAAGTTGACAAGCAGGTCCGCATCGCGCAACCGCGCCAACCTGTTCCACGCATCAGCGCGTTGCTTGTCGGTCAGCGACGCCAGGTTGTCCTCGGCTTCCGGCAGGAGCCGCACGTCGAAGTTTCGATCCATGCCCGCCCGCAGCCTACCGAGGCCGATCAATCGCCTGTGACGAACGCTTTGCTCGCCCGACGATTCCAAGGCTGACGACTGCATCGGCGACGCTTGGATTGCAGGCGCTTCTCCTCGCTGCAGCCGCGCCCTGTCCGCTTCTCGCTGCGCCAGGATGCGAGTGAGGCCGCTCCACGTGCGCGGCCTCAGAGCATGCCGGTGTTCTCGGAACCTCGACGGCGATTAGCGTTCAGGCAGGAGTTGCCGGCCGGCGGGGAACATCGGTTCAGGTCGCTGGTGGATGGCTTGGATGATCTCGGTGTTGTCGATTCCGCGGAGGTATCGGGATGTGATCGCAAGGTCGGCGTGTTGGCGCTGGATCACGAGCAATGAGACGCCTTCGCGCGACATCTCCACCGCATGTGCGTGCCGCATCTGGTGTGGCGCGACCGGCGCCGGATCCCGGCCGCGACGGCGGCGTGGTGGATCTGTTCGCGGATGCCGGCCGGTGCGCACGGCCGCCCGCGGGTCGGTCCGCGTAGGACGCAGAACAATCGTCCGACCGGCAGGGTCGTGCTCGTTGAGGGCGAGCGCCTTCGCTGATCCGCAGCCCGGCCCGCCAGAGCACGATGATCACACCCTGCAGCCTGACGCCATCGCGACCATCACCGACAGCGTGCATCACCGCGATGATCTCCTCCACGGTCGGCGGATCGGGTGGATAGCGAAGGCCTTTGTTGCGTGGCGGAACACCTCGATGGAAGCTTGATGTGGTCGCCGGTGAGCGGCGCCGCCCGGCTCGATCCAGCAACGGGATGGATTCCACGATGTCCTCCTCTAGGACGATGGTTGACACCACCATCGTCTACAGGCCGCGCTGACTCACGGCCGCGTCACTCCCCGGCGCGAGCGGCCGCCGGGCGAGTCGCGCAGCCGTCGACGGGTTGCGTCGGCGCCCTATCCTCGTGACATGATCGATCTGAGTTCTGACCTCGGCGCGCGTGCGGCGCGTCACCTGCGTGAGGAGACGGTCGTCTGGCTCACCACGGTGACGCCTAAGGGGGCGCCGCTCCCGAGCCCGGTGTGGTTTCTGTGGGATGGCGAGGAGTCCGTGCTGATGTACAGCATGCCGAGCGCGCGGATCGCCAACCTGAAGGACAACCCGCGGGTGGCCCTGAACTTCGGTGGCGACGGGCATGGTGGCGACATCGTCGTCTTCGCCGGGACCGCGAAGGTCGATCCGGAGCTTCCGCGCGCCGACGCCAACGATGCGTACCTGAGTAAGTACAGCGAGGGCATCACGCGACTCGGCTCGGCCCCCGAGGCGTTCGCCCAGCGATATAGCGAGCCGGTGCGGATCATGCTCACCGGGCTACGCGGGCACTGATCGCGGGCGCGGCTCGAGGCACGACACCCAGCGTGCCCGCCCAGGCCGCCGGCAAGTGCACGATCCTTGGGTCGCCGATCCAGTTGTGAGCTCGGCGCCGGCGGATGGGTAAAGCAATCGTCAGCCGCGGCGGCGCGCCACCGGTTCCGCGACGTTGCGAGCGTCGCGATCCCAAACTACCTCCACCCCATGGCGCTTGCGATGCCGCCGAGGCATCAGCAGCGAAGGAGCGGACTGCCATGCAAGCGGCCACCTTCACGTGCTGAGAGAGTGGCGGGCATCCATGCCCGCGCGCGAGCACGCGTGACCAGCCGGCGATGAAGTTCGGCGCAACGACTGAAGGGACGTGCGCGGATCAGAGTGCATTGATTACGCATCCCTGTGTGATGCCGGTTCCCGCGCGCGATGAGATCGTCCTCCCTCTCGTCAGTAACGCATCTGCGCATCGGGTGCTTCTCGACTCGGGCCAGGAGCTTGTTCTTGCTGCGGTTGGAGAGGCCGGTCAGCGACTTCCCCCAGACCTCGATCTCCTCGGTGGTGATCGCCTCGATCGGTCGCTCGCCGAACGCTGGCAGCAGGTGGGCGTTCAGCGCCGAGCGGTAATCGCGCAGGGTCGAGGGCTTGCGCTCGCGATCCTCCTCGATGAACCGCAGCCACTCCGCAGCGGCGTCAGCGAAGGTCACGCCTGTCCGCACCATCCCCGCGGCCACGCTCGGTCCAGGCCGGCCCCAACTTCTTCTGGACCGGGCGACCGTCAGGCAGGCGGTACTTCGAATACCAGACCGGTCCACGCGTCCGATCGACGCGAAAGACATGACCCGTCGGGACGCCTACTGAGTGCTCACGTGTCAAAGCGTACGCCGACTTCGGGACATATTGGGGACATTTTTACAAATCGCCCCGAACGGCTATCGCCGCAAGCGCCTGATTACCAGGGCTTTTACAGTGCCGCCGGTGGGACTCGAACCCACGACCGTCGGATTAAAAGTCCGCTGCTCTACCAACTGAGCTACAGCGGCGGGCTGGGCAATGATGGCAGTCGCGGGCGCGGGCGCGGCGGCGGCGGCGGGGTGCTGCACTTTAGGCGCGGAAATCGACACTTTGATACAGCACGTCTGAGGGCGGGCTCGGTCGCACCCCCGCGACAACCGCACACCCCCAGGCAGCCGCACCCCCGCAGGCAACCGCACCCCCAGGCCGCGCCCCCAGGCAACCGCGCGCCC
>JBDTEE010000083.1:0-8839 GCA_039922645.1 Solirubrobacteraceae bacterium
AGGCGGCGCCACCGGCTCGCTGAGCATCCCGGGGTCGGGAGGCGAAACCATCGGCTTGAGAAACCTCGGAAAGGGCAATTCGCGCGCAGCATTCAGTTCGACAACGGCGCCGCCGATCGAGTGTAAGCGCTAGTAGAAGCGGTTTGCCGGGCGTAGCGATATGGTTGGTGGAGATGTTCCGCCTACACGTCGTGTTCGTCGACATCGTGCTCGTGATCGTGCTCGGAGTGCTTGGAGTGCTGGGGGCGAGGCTGCTGCGACGGCGTAGCACGCTGTCGGTGAAGAACGTCTACCTCGCCGCGGCGGTGATCGGATTGGCGTTTGTGGTAGGCGTGGCCGTGCGGGCGTGGACCGCCGTGCTGGGGCTCGCGCCGGTGGCCTCGGCGGCGGTATCCGGCGCGGCTTCGGGACGTCGCTGGCGTTTGGCAGATCTCGGTGCTGGCGAGGAGCTGCGCCAGCACGAACTCTCACGCCGCTGGATATGGCAGCCCGCGCCAGCGCGACGGTCGGGGGAGCGGCTGTTCATCGCCTCCCAGGGTGAGATCGTTCACCAACGGCCCTGGCCCGGTGACGTTGAGTACGTGGCGATGACCACCCTGGGTGATCGTGGCGCCAGACTTCCACTCGGGGAGGGGCAGCACGTGTTCGAATGCGGGGGGACCGGGACCGGGAAGACCACGACCGCGCGTCGGCTGCTTGCCGAGCGCACCCGCGCGCATGGCGCCGCCGCGCTGCTGATCGATCAGAAGGGCGACCCCGAGGACGAGGAGCAGTTGCGGCGGATCGCGGCGGCCGCCGGCCGGCCGTTTGTGCTGTTCGATCCTCGCGATCCCGAAACTGATCGTTGGCAGCCGTTGTGGGGCGCGCCTGCGGACATCGCCGCGCGGGCGGTCGAGGCGATCAAGCGCTCGGAGCCGTACTACGGCGACGTGCTGCGCCAGCATCTGAACCTGATCGTCGAGGTGCTGTTTGCCTCCGACCGCTGGCCGCCAAGCTTTCCATTCCTGGTCGACGCCGCCCGCGCCAGCCGCTATGAGACGATTTGCGATCTCGCCGCCGGACTCAGCGACGATCACCGTCTGCTCAAACGTCGCGTCGAGGAGCACGCCGAATGGGTCGGCTCGCGCGACGGCAAGAAAGACCTCGCGGGTGGCCTGGTGCGCCTCGACCTGGTGATGGGAGCCGCCTGGCGCCAGGTCCTCACCCCACGCCTGACGGCGGATGGCGACACCGTCGCCGTGTCACTCGTGCAGGCGATCAGCGCCGGCGCGGTGGTGATGTGGCGCACCTACGCCGACGACATGCCCGACGAGGCGGCCGCGATCACGGTGCTCGCGCTCGCCGACCTGCACGCCGCGGCCGGACAGGCCGGCGCGCCGTGGACGCTGATGCTCGACGAGTTCGGAGCCGTGATCCACATGGCCGCAGCCCGCGCGGTCGCGATCCTGCAGCGCGCCCGCTCACACCAAGGGCAAGTGATCGTGATCACCCAATCCGCCGCCGACATCGAAGCGCTCTCCCAGCAACCCGGGCTGCTGCCATCACTCTCAGACAACTTCTCGGCGTTCGTGGCGCACCGCCAGACCGCGCCCGAGACCCGCGACTGGCTCGCGAAACTGATGGGCACCCGCGCGATCTGGCAATCCACCGACCAAGCCCCCGGACTCACCGCAATGCCAACCGGCTCCGGCAGCCGCCGGCGGGTGCGGGAGTTCCGGGTCGGGTCAGACGTCTTCGCGACACTCCAACGCGGCGAAGCGATCATCTACACCACCCTCGGCCCCGAACCCCAGCGCGCATCAATACTGGCCGGGCACGTACCACCCGACATACCCAACAGGATCGGACACGGGAACCGGCACGCAGCCGAAATCCGTGTGCACCCCGAGGAAACGCTTCCGATGGCCGTTAATCACACGCCGCCACACGCCGGCGGCGGGCGCGACATAGACACCAACGACGTCTAGTCGACAGGCTCAAGCGTGAGATCAAGAACATGATCGACAACCTCGACCGCGGCCCCTGACGTCTCCGAGCCCCGGGGAGTAACTGGGATCGACTGTCTGGAAACGCTGGAGCGGGCAGAACTGAAGACAACGCGACCACGCCGACATTTACTCCCGCATCCCGCCGGCCGACCAGAAGCCTAGGATCGCCAGCCCAGCGCTGCCCGGTTTCGTCCAAACCGACAGCACCGTCCGGCGACCCGCCGCCCCGCGGTCATGGCCGGCGGTTGTACAAACCGCACAATTCCGCGGCCGAGGGCGAGCATGAGGCGGCCGACCCGACTCTCGCGATCGCGGAACAGCAGGACTCGCGCACGCAGCTGGCTCGCCGTTGCTGCGGCTGGTTGCACAGGTGGCGAATACCAAGAGCGCGCCGCGGCTCGGCCAGAGTCCTGCTCTACCGTCCAGGCGATACTTCTGCGAGCGCACCATCGAGTAGCACCTGCCTACATCCTGGCGACTTCTTCCGACCGGCCGAAGCGAAACCGGCCGGCTGCTCCTCTGGATGGGCCGCGAGTTGCCAGACCACACGCCATGCTGTCGCTCCGTCTGCCCAAGGAGGTCCCTCGTCGGGGGCCGCTCCCAGCGGAGGCAAAACCAGGCGTTTGCCAACCCATCGGTCGCGGACTCCCGCAGCCGGAGCCCGGCCGAACCGGTCGATTCCGTCGGCGGACTTCCCGGGAGCCTTGCGCTCGCTGGCCTTGCATCTCGGTCATTGGGAGCTGCGCTGCGATGGGCCCTCGTCGAGCGGCCAAGCGGCCAGTCGTGGGACGCGCCGGCCTCTGGCATCCGAAGGTCTGGCCCGGACTTGAAGCCGGCGGGATTCTCGCCCGGCCGCACTGGCGGCGCGGGGTGGTGCGGATGAACCGCTTCAGTCCGCGCTTCGCGGACAGTCGGCCGTGCAGGCGCTCGCGCTCTGGGGGGGTCAGCTGGTCAGACCCGTCCGGTCGATCGCGCCGGCGAGTTGGGCGAGGAGCTGCTCGCGGACCGCCTTGTCACGCGCGGCTTGCTGCGGAACAACAGCTAATGCTCGGTAATCGACTAATTGATCACCCTCCGCCTTGGGGTGGCGCGGCGCTGGGTGCCTGAGCCGTGGGTATCCCGCTTATGCCCAGCCGCTGCGCGACGGGATCAGTCGCGATCTCTTGCTGCCCGAGGTGGCGAGCCTCAGCAAGCTGCGCTTGCTGATCGGCTTCGGACAATCCTGCGGGCGACAAATCTCCGGGCTCGAACAACGGACCCACCACGAGACAGTTGCCGGCTTGAGCGGTATTGATCAACGCCTGGACCAGCTTGGCGTCGCCGGCATCGACCGCGGCAACCGCCAGTCCCAGCCTATTTGAATAGCTCGAAGCAGCGATGGCCGGCCAACCCGGCGCAGCGTCGATCTGAGCCGCGGCGCTCGTCGCAGCGGCGCTGTCGCCCGCAGCTTGCGACGCGACGTAATACTTCAGCCACGAGCACACAGCGGCTTGAGCGACCTGCCAGCGCAGCGCACCCGACGTCATGAGCGCCTTCCCTGGAGGAGGGCTACCAGCTCCCGGGGGTCCCAGACTCGTCTCAAAAGCAACCGTCCCGGCTCTCCACGATTCATACCCGGGAGCAAACCGAATGTCCTGCGTGAACTTGATCCCGACACTGACGGTGTCGGGCGCACCCATCGCAATGTCCTGTCCGGTCCCGACAGCCTGGGCGTTCGGGTCCCCGGCTTTCACCTGGGTACCAGGAAGGGCTGAGAACGAGTTGACCGCAGCGGCCGTTGCCGCAGCTGCGCCAGTCGCCACCACTAGCGCTACGAGCGCGGCAGCCCTGGCAGGTCGATGGAACCTCCTCCTACGCCGTCCCTTGGGCTGCTCGGCGCTCTTAGTTTCGATCATCGCCTGGTCCGCTCCTCGCTTGTCGGTGTTCATCAGTGGTACTCCTGATTTCGCCATCCGCTGCTCGACTGGGCATGCTCAGGAGTCGTCGCCGCAACAGGGTCTACAAGCAGGACTCCTTGGCCAGAGGTACCGTCATAAGTCCATCCATAGTTGCGCCAGGCACCGTTGCCATAGAGCCACCCTCGCCAATTCTGGTATGACGGGCCGAGGTTCCCGCGCGACATCCAGAACCCGGAGCAGCCGTAGTTCTGAGACACGCTCGGGTCGTTGCCGCCAGAGTTGGTGGTGTAATAGCTGGCACCACGATATCCGCCAGGGTCATAGACGCAACTGGCGGCAGCCAGTGCAGGGACCGCAGCGAGGCCAATTAGAGCCGAGGCTCCCGCAGCAAGCAGTATAGCGCGCACAATCTCTCCTCCTTGTCAAGACGTCTTACTGGTAGAGGTAACCGTAGTAATAGCCAGCGCTGCCACCAATGTTCTCGATTAGGCCGGTACCGGTGCCATCTCTCGGCAAGTATTGGGTGCCAATGTTGCAGCCATTAGAGCGACACTGTGCGGTCCGATTACCTACGTTGGTGTTGATCTCGATGAATGTATAGCCGGCTCCATGCCCAACGGCCCGGCGAATGTTCCCTACAGTGTTGCTCGTGCAAGTGTTACCCTGATACAGGTAGACGCCGTTGCAGAACGGGCCTGTATAAGCGAAGGCGCGACTGGCGGTGATTCCGCCGACAACGGCGAGTAGCACCAGCAGCGCGGCTATCAGCGTGGCGCTGCGTTGAGGCTTCAGCTGGTAGGGCATCACTCGCACTACTCCGTGTGGGTTGCGCCGTCGGGCGATGACCATTTGACGGCGCTAGTGGCTTTTCCGTCCGTGTTGACGACGAACCCGTTGTTGGTCACTGGGGCCGCAACACCGGTGCCGTCCTTGTAGACGACCGTGACGGTGCGCACCCCGTCCGGTACCAGGCCAGCGATGAAGGCAAGCGGTGGTCGTGGCGTGCCTCCTGGACCACTGGCTCCTGCCTCCAGCGTCAGAAGCTGGTCTGGTTTCGCGAGTTCGGAGGGACTGTTGCAGGCAGCTGGCCAACCTTGAGCGGCCAAGGGGCTTCCCTGAACCGTTACGCAGAGCTGATCTCCGTTCAGCACTGCCCAAGCTCCGATCGGACCAGTCGCAGGTCCAATGCGTCGAGAAGTGCCGGCGCCGTAGGGCGAACCCGACGGCAGCACGTCAGCTGGTTGAGAGATGTGACTGAAGACCCCGAACTCAGATACGTTCAGCGTTGTCGCAGAGCCAGCCACTTCGGCCGACTGAGCATGGTTCGTGGCTCGAGTAGGAGCTGATCGTGCCGAGCCACTCAAAGTGAGCAACAGTAGAGCGAGAACCGCAGCGGCACCGGCAAGCACCAAGCTCGCAATCAGCCGAGGACGGTGAGTCATGTGACCACCGGGCTCGGGTAGCTCCTACTTAGATCCACAAAGGACTCCCTTCGCGACGAAGACGTTATCGAGTGGGCCGCCGATCGTGATAGCGCAGCGCATCTATCTGATCCCAAATGCGGTGCCGTACACCAGGGTGCCGTTGAACGACACGTAGGTGTTCGGTCCGAACCAGTATTGGCTACAGGCATATCGCCAGCAGGCATAGGCTGTGTATCTGCCGGTGTCATAGGCGCTGCGATACGGCCAGCCGCCGTGATACGTGCCGGGGCTGCCGTAGAAGCCCTGGTTGGCGTACGGCACCCTGCCGGAGAAGCAGCACCCATCGCCGCTGTTGCAGATGTTGTGGTTGGAGATGTCGGGCGATGCGCCCTGGGAGCTGACGCTCACGGGTTCGCCCGCGGTCACGGACACGACGTCCCCGCTCGCGGGATTGAGCACGACGGTCTTCGGGCTACTGGAGGCCAATAGACCTGATGATGCTGGCGGAGTGCTCGTCGGCGGCGACGAGGCGGCCGTCGACGCCGACGGTAGAACCGTCGCGAGCCCGAATAGCATGCTGGCGACGGCTGCCGCTGTGACCGCCGTTGGTTTGATACGCATCTGGTCTCCGTACCTAAAGGTTTCGCGCCTGGCCGCCACAGACGCGGTGCAGCCAACGCACAGGACGATTCGCGGGCTTCTTGACCGCTTAATCCGTTAAGCGCGGATCAAGCAGAGTTGTGACCGAGCGACGGCGGATAGGCTCGACGACGCGTCGAGCGTGGAGCACTGAAGCTATTCCGGGCCTCTCGGTCCCAGAGCCCCGGCTTATCGACCGCCGATCGCTCTCGCCGGTTCGTCTGCTGGCATGGACACGGCGTCCCCGTTCGCGGGGTTGAGCACCACGGTCTTCGGACGACTGGAGGCTAGTAGACCTGATGATGCTGGCGGAGTGCTCGTGGGCGGCGACGGGGCGGCCGTCGAGGCCGACGGCAACAGCGTCACGAGCCCGACTACCGCGGCCACGCTGGCTGTCGCCTGGACGGCCCTTGGTTAGCAAACGGCGCGATTTTGTACGCTAAGCGTTAGACGCGGTTCGGCTCGCCGAAGCCCCAGGCTGTCGAGCCAGGCGAGCCACTGTCGCGTGTTAGACGCGGTGGAATCGACGGCTTCCCGACCGTCGGCCTGCGTATTAGACGCGGTGGATCCCGGCGAGCATCGCGTCTGAGCGCCACTAGAGGCGGATAGTCGGTTGGCTTAGCCCTCGATCGGGCGTCGCAGGTCGTCGTTCGCAAGCGGTGTAATGCAGAGGGCCTGCTCCGACATTGTCTAGATATGCACGCCTGTTCGAGCCGCGAAGCCGCAGAGCGCCGATTCACTGAGCTGTTCGACCATCTTGGGTTGGTCATTGCGTATGCGCGGCGCCGCGGTGGCCTGGATCCCGACGCGACCGCGGCGGAGGTGATGACCATCGCTTGGCGCAGGTTGCCCACGGTCCCCGACGGAGACCCTCGCCCGTGGCTCATCGCCACAGCGCGCAACCTCGTGATGAACGAGTGGCGGCGAGCAGCTCACGAGCGCGCAGCGGTCGCCCGGCTTAACGACGCGGAGTTCGCGCCGGCACCGACCCTCGGGCTAGACCCGGCACTTGAGGGCGCACTACGACAGCTTTCGCTCGACGATCGCGAAGCGTTGATTCTTGTCGCCTGGGAAGAACTTACCCCGTCGGAAGCGGCACGAAGTCTTGGGATCTCAGCGACAGCCTTCCGAGTCCGCCTTCATCGCGCACGCCGGCGTCTGCGGGGTGCCCTCGGCGACGCTCAGCTCGAGCAGCCAATTCCTCATCCGACCCCACGGAGCACCCATGTCTGATCGCCTGATGTCTCGACTGCGTAGCGCCAATCCCGAGCCGCTGACTCACGTTTCCGATGACCAACTGCAAGAGCGAATCGTCTCAGACACCCCCGCATGGGCTTCGATCCCGCCCACTAGGTCGGCACTGGTCGCCACACGACGCGGGCAGCGCTGGGTGGCCGGCGGCGCGGTTGGCGCAGCTGCTCTCGCCGCCGTGCTGGTGATCGCGCTCTCAGGTGGCGCGCCTAACGTCGCTCAAGCGTTCCCGATCCTGAAAGGCTCCTCGACCATTACGCCGTCCGAGCTGCGCAGCTCCCTCACCAGCTATGGCGTAGCCCCCAACAATGACGGCCTCGACATTGGGCATGGGTATGCAATGAGCACGCGGTGGGGAACCGGCTATGTCCTCACCAACCCGCACGCAACCTTCATCTGCGTTGTCGCCCCTGGACTTGATGCACACGTCTGGGGCGCGAGCTGCGCGAGTCGAAGCCAGGCCATCACAACCGGAACAAGTCTCTTCGAGTACGCGTATGACTCCGCGCTGCACTCCGCCCGGCTCATTGCGCTGTTCCCCCGGGGCGCGGTCGTGACGACAACGGCTCGCGGCGGCGACCCGCACAGCGTGAGACTTGACAACGGGGTCCTTGCCATCAACGTCAGTCGCCCCGAGCAGCTCACGATCACCATCGGCCATCACACGACGATCGATGATGTTGCTCCCACCGACGCCAATCCGGCTTACGGCACGGCGAACGGATCACCAAGCGGAAGCGGGACATCGAGCACGGTTACGGGCACGTCCACCAGCACAGCCCCGTGACGCGACGCTGCGGCACCTCAGCGCCCCAACGTCGCGTCTGGGTCTGCCTCAGCGTCGGAACCGCACCGAATGTCCCGCTCCGTTGTCACCAGGCGGCATCGAGGAACCGCAGCTCTGGTAGGCCTGTCCGGAGAAATAGGAGTAGCAGTCCCACTGCCTACCGTCGAAGTTCGACCCGGAGTGCCAGTAGGCGTTGTTGCAGTTCGCGCCCGAGGCCAGGTCGTTGTCGTGCGAGTCGAAAGGCCCGTGCAAGTTCGCGAACGAGTAGTAGCTCGAGTTGCAAGTCCCGCCGTTTCCGTAGAAGTCAAAGCGGGATCCCGTCGAGTTGAACCCGGACCACGCCACCCCGAGATGGATGCTCGACGCGGGTGACACGGCGTCGTTCGGCGCTGCCGCGGCGACCGTGCTCTGCACGAAGGCGGATTCCGCAGCCTTCGTCGCGAAGCATCCCTGGCCGAGGACCGGGGATGCTGCGTTCGGTCCCGGCGCAGGCGCACCGACAATCGCACAGAACTGAGTCGGCGAGGCTGCGAGCGCAGCCGGCGCGGCCGTGCAGGCCACACCGGCCGCGGTCACGAGCCCAGCGGTGATGGTCGCTCGAAGGCGCATACTTCCCTCCCTTGTTGATTGTGACGAGATGGCCCAAAGGCCTCTCACGATCGTCCATCGCCCCCCGGTACATCGCCCCCAAACATCACCGAATGTGATGGCGACGCTCTTCCTGCCGGGGCTACCAGGTCCGCCCGAAGCCACATCTCGGGCACGCCGTTCGGCCGGCCGAGCACCTGAACTGTTACGCCGCGCCACTACTTCTGGAACCTCGGTCCGCTCGTTTGACGCGCATTCGGTTAC
>JBDTEE010000084.1:0-8802 GCA_039922645.1 Solirubrobacteraceae bacterium
GCGGGCGTGCCGACGGCGATGCTGTTCGTACCCTCGATCGGAGGAGTCAGCCACACACGGGCGGAGAACACGCGCGAGGAGGACCTGGCCGCCGGCATAGAGGCCCTGTGGAAGCTCGCGTCGAATCTGCTGGGCGGCTAGGACTGATCCCGCGAGAACTGCGACGCACACTCCAAAAAACTGATTTGCTTTATCCGTGGTCTGGAGAGGATGCCTTCCGAGAACCTGCCGGGTAGGCGTTGCGTTGTTCGCTGCCTTGTCTCTGGCGCTCCTCACCGCCGCGAGCGCCACGGCGTCCGGGCCGCGCGCCGATGCCGCGGCAGCCACGTTCACCGCTCACGGCAGCGTCGAACAGGTCTACGTTCTCGGCCTCGCCTCCCGGCAGCGGATGTCGCTGCTCAACCGCGCCGGGCGAACGATCGCCACACAGGACACCGACACGTTGGGCGGACTCATCTTCCGCAACGTGAGACCGGGATCGGGCTACCGAGTCAGGGCCTACCCGAAGGGAGCGGAGTCGGCCCCGGTGACGGTGCTCTCGACGCGGTCGGCGCCGCCGAGCACCCGCGTCTACAACCAGACGATTTCGTCCAACGGCTACAGCTATCTGACCACCCGCGACGGCATCAAGCTGGCCATCGACGTACACCCGCCGCAACATCCGGCCGGCGAGCCAGGGATACCGTCCGGCGTCGCCCTCCCTCCGGTTCCGTCGCTTCCCTCGCTGCTGCCGCCGATCGGGCCGATTCACATCACGGCTCCCTCGACGCCGTCCACGCCGGCAACCGGGCCGCCCTATCCGACGCTGATCGAGTACTCCGGATACGGATATGCGGATCCGAGCGGTCCTCAGAATGGGATCGCGGTCATCGCCAACCTGATGGGTTTCGCGGTCGTTGACGTCAACATGCGGGGTACCGGCTGCTCGGGCGGCGCCTTCGACTTCTTTGAGCCGCTCCAGAACCTCGACGGTTACGACGTGATCGAGACGATCGCGCGCCAACCTTGGGTTCTCCATCACCAGGTGGGGATGATGGGTATCTCCTACGGGGGGATCAGCCAGCTCTTCACGGCGCAGACCCAGCCGCCGAGCCTGGCCGCAATCTCGCCCCTCTCGGTGATCGACAACACGCAGACGACGCTCTACCCCGGCGGCATCCTCAACACTGGGTTTGCCGTCGCCTGGGCTGACGAGCGGGTCCACGACGCCGAACCAGCGTCGGCGACCGGTGGGCAGCCCTGGGCCTACCAGCGCATCCAACAGGGCGATCAGACCTGCAAGGCCAACCAGGCTCTGCACGAAGAGGCGGTGGACCTGTCGGTGAAGATCCGCGCCAACAGCCACTACAAACCGGCGGTCGCCGACCCCCTGTCGCCGATCACCTTCGTGCACAGGATCAAGGTGCCGGTCTTCATGGCCTGCCAGTGGACGGACGAGCAGACCGGCGGTCACTGTCCGGATCTGGCCGAGCACTTCACGGGCACCCAGCGCAAGTGGTTCACCTGGACCAATGGCGCACACATCGACTCACTCGATCCGCAGACGTTCAACCGCTGGTACGACTTTCTCGAGCTGTACGTCGCCCACCAGGCGCCGATCGTCGACTCGGCCGCGATCCGCGCTGCCGCACCGGTGATCTACCAGTCGGCGATGGGGATCAACGGAGTGACGCTGCCACCCGATCCGATTCAGGAACAGCCGACCTACGCACGGGCACTGGCCGCGTTCGGCCGCCTGCAGACAATCCGCGTGCTGTTCGACAACGGCGCCGGCAGCTCGACGGCCGGGGCGCCGTACCCAGGGTTCGAGCAGTCGTTCTCGCGTTTTCCGATTCCCGGCACGACGGCCCGCTCCTGGTACCTGGCCGCGGGCGGCGCGCTCGCCTCTCGGCCCTCTGCCCGACCGGGGGCCGACTCCTTCCGCTGGGACGCTCACGCCACTCCGCCCACCGACTTCACAGGCGACGCCGGAGGCTCCGGAGGGCTCTGGACGGCGACCCCCCATTACAACTGGGTGCAGAACCGCCCCGGCAGCGCGGTCTCCTACCTAACGAAACCGTTGACCACCAACACCATGGTCATCGGAGCCGGAGCCATCCACGTTTGGGTCCGTTCGTCGACTCCCAATGTCGACCTCCAGGCCACGATCAGCGAGGTGCGGCCCGACGGCAAGGAGACGTTCGTGCAGAACGGCTGGGTCCGAGCCAACGAGCGCAAGCTCGACGCGGGCAAGAGCACCCTTCTCGAACCTGTCCTAAGCCTTCGACAGTCGGATGTCGCGGCGCTCCCGCGCCATCGGTTCGTCAAGGTCACGATCCCGCTGTACTACGAAGGACACGCGTACCGGGCGGGCTCCCGAATTCGGGTGACGATCGCCGCCCCGAACGGCACGCAACCGATCTGGGCGTTCAGCCAGACCAGCCCGCGCAAGGGCGCCACGGTCGCGATCGCTTTCACTCGGCGAATGCCGTCACGGCTCATCCTTCCGGTGGTCCCCGGTGTGAGCGTGCCGACCGGGCTGCCGCCGTGCCCGGGTCTCCGAGGCGAGCCCTGCCGCGCCTACCAGAAGTTCGTGAACCACCCGACCACCCCCTGAGCAGCCCGCTGAAGGCCTGGCTTTGCCGGGCGTAGAATCCGCATCGGTGACGTCCTGATCCCGTTCTGGCGTTGAGTCGTTCATCCGAAATGACTCCGCCGGACGTCCAGCCAGACTTCGCTACGCTGCGCCGTCGCGGCCGGCGCCGGACCGTGGTGCGGCTGGCGTTGGCGATCCTGCTGCTGGCCGCGGTGGGCTTCGCTCTGGGCGGGATCGTGCCGGGCTCCAGCTGACGCCTGGCCGATGTCAGTGTGGGCTGGCTCCTGGTCGCGGTCGGCGCGGAGATGGTCTCCCTGATCGCCTACTCGGGCCTGTTCTACGGGGTGTTCGGACCCGGGCAGCCGCAGGTCGGCGTGGTGCGCAGCTCCCAGATCGCTGGTGGTTCGCAGCGTGGCCCACTCGGTGATTTTCAATCTGCCCTACATCCTCGTCGCCGCCGTGCTCAGCCTGGGGGTCGTATTTGACCTGGGCCCGGGCGATGCTCCCGTGGCGGTGGGGCTGGCTGCCGCCGGGGTCGTGCTGGTCACTCTGGCTGTCGCCGTTGCACTCGTCAACTATGCCCGCCACCAGACCGATCAGCCCCGCGGTCGCTGGAGGCGGCTCGGCTCCGAGGTCGTCCAGGCGATACCCGAAGGTCTGCGGGAGACCCGACGCCGCGTCCCGGGCCCGCGCCTACTGCTGGCCGCGATCGCCTACTGGGCCGGCGACTGCGACGTGCTGGCGATCGGCTTTCACGCCGTGCACGGCTCGGCTCCATTGGGGTTATCGTGCTCGCCTACCTGGTCGGGCAGCTCGGCAATGCCCTCCCGCTGCCCGGCGGTGCGGGCGGGGTGGAGCCGCTGATGGTGGGCGTGCGCACGGCCTCCGGGATCCCCCTGTCCCTGGCGGCCGCGGCAATCGTCATCTACCGCTTCGTCTCCCTCGGGCTTCAGGCCCTGGCCGGATCGGTGGCCGTGGCCAGTCTGGCTCCCATGCTCGAGGCCGAGTCCGGGGCGGCGGCTGAGCAGCTGCGCTCGTTTGGCTGAGCGGCTGTTGCCAGGCATTAGGCTTCGGTGATGACCGCGGTCGATGAGTCCCGCTCGGCGAGCGTCCCCGCGTGGCGTCGTCCGCTGATCGTCACCCGTTCTAGGGACCGCAGCACCGATACGCCCCAGACCTCGGGTATGCAGCGCTTCGCTGCCATCTCGGGCTCGCGCACGAGCTCTCAGCACCTGTGGATGGGCGGCAACACCATGGGCCCGGGCCAGCGTTCTGGGGACCATCACCACGGCGAGGCCGACAGCGGCATCTACGTGGTCTCGGGTCATCCAAGATTCGTCTTCCTGGTTGACGACCAGGAGCAACACCTCGACGCCGGCTCCGGGGACTTTGTCTACGTGCCGGCGTGGGTACCGCACCGCGAGGAGAACCCCTCGCCCGATGAGGTGGCGGTCGTGGTGCTCGCCCGCAGCACACCGGAGGAGATCGTCATCAACCTCCCAGACCTGTGGTCGCTCGACGGCATCCCGCAGGCCGTTGGTTCAGGCAGCGAGACGCCGGCTCGACCTTGACGCGCGGAGAGGCCGCCTTAATACTTGGTCTATGTCGTTTGATGCCCGAGGACGCGTGGGGCGTGATGATGTCGAGGATCTATCGCAGATCCCGTCCGGAGTAGAGGCGTTTGCCCACATTGAAGGTCTGGCCGGTGAGGAGCAAGCACTCTTGGCCGTGCCGCACGAGCAGCGCAAGCAAGAGCAGCACGAACGGCTGCGGGTTCTCTCCGCAGAGCTCGACCACATCTGGGAGACACTCCGGCAGCGCGCCGAGCGCCACGGCGGTGCGCACGGTTCCGAGAAGCCCCCTTCCGACTCGGGAAAACCCTCCTCCTGATTTGGGCCACCTTCAACGGTCTTGTGAGCGTCAACACAGTGCTGGCGATCCAGGAGGTTTGATGTGAGAAAGGTGATCTACTCGATGGGCGTCTCACTCGATGGCTACATCGCCGGGCCTGACGGAACCTTTGACTGGGCGGCGCCCGACGAGGAGCTGCATCGTTTTCACAACGACCAGATACGCGAGCTCGGCGCCCATCTGATGGGGCGCGGGCTGTACGAGACGATGGTCGTCTGGGAGACAGCTGACCGTGACCGGTCGCGCTCGGACTTCGCGCTCGAGTTCGCCGAGATCTGGAAGGCGCTGCCCAAGGTCGTCTTCTCGACCACGCTCGAGAGCGTGGTCGGCAACACGCGACTGCTGCGTGAGGACCCGGTCGGGGAGCTCTCCCGCCTGCGCAGCGAGCCGGGGCAGGACCTGGCCGTGGGCGGCGCTGGGCTGGCGGCCGAGCTGACCCGCCGCGGGATGATCGACGAGTACCGGCTCTTCGTGAACCCGGTCATCGCCGGCGGCGGAACGCCGTTCTTCCCGCCTCTGGAGGAGCCGGTCGACCTGGAGCTGATCGAGACCCGTACGTTCGGCTCGCGGGTCATCTACGAGCGCTACCGCCGGGTCTAGTGCCCCGAGCGCTGGGCGCGGCGACTAGGCCAGACCCGGGTAACCGGGCTGGCCGGCCACGTCGGTGCCGTCCTGCTCGATGCAGGCCTGGATCGCGGCCAGTGCCCGCGCGCCATCAAACAGCTCCGGCGAGCGGGTTCGCAGTCGCCGCAATATCGCGAAGGTGATCAGTGTGCGGATCATCACAAGGCCCTGATCGGCCGCCTGGACGTTGGCCTTTAGCGCTGGATCCATAAGCTCCGAGGGTGCCCACGTTCCAACTCATTCGCCACGGCCAGGCATCCTTCGGCGGCACTGACTACGACGTCCTCTCCGACGCCGGTCGCATGCAGTCGCTGCTCGTGGCCCGCGAGCTGGCCAACCGGGAGATGAACGTGGAGCTAGTGGTGAGCGGCGCGCTGCACCGCCAGCTCGACACTGCCGAGCCCACCTCGGCCCTGCTCGAGCGCGAGGTGATCGTCGACGCCCGCTGGAACGAGTACGACATGGACGACATCCTGGCCCACCACTCGAGTTCCTCCGCCCGGGCCGCTCAGGAGCCCGAGAGCGAACCTGTCTCGGCTGAGGAGTTCCAAGGTCTGCTCGAGGATGCGCTCACCGGATGGATCGAGGCGGGTCAGGCCACCCTGGCCAATGAGTCGTGGCCGGCCTTCGCCAGCCGGATCACCGGCGCCCTCGGCGAGCTCGCCGCCGAGCTGCCCTCGGGGAGCACCGGGCTGGTCTTCACCTCTGGTGGGGTGATCGCCGCCCTCTGCTCGGCCGCGCTTCACTACCCGGACCTGTCCTTGATGCTCTACAACCGGGTCAGCATCAACACCGGCATCACCAAGTTCGTCACCGGACGGCGGGGTCTGAGCCTCGTGTCATTCAACGAGCACGGCCACCTGGAGCGGACGCGGCCGCCGCTCATCACCTATCGCTGATGACCGACGTGGTGGCGAACCGGCCAGCCGACGGGCGCTTCGCCCCCTCCCCCACCGGACCGCTGCATCTGGGGAGTCTGCGGAGGAGTTCCGCCCCGACGGCCTGCCCCGTGAGCCGGTGGTGTTGGGCTGAGGAGGGATCAGGCGCCGTTGGCCAGGGCCTCGAAATTCTCGTACAGACGCGGCTCGCCGAACTTCTCGCGCGCCTTCAGCGCGGCCGGCCCGACGCGAGACCACAGCCCCTCGATCCACAGCCAGTCGTTGACCAGCGCCGTGCTGAGCAAATCGTGCTTGGTCAGCGTCCCGATCGACTCGCCGAGGATCAGGATCGTGCGCACGGCCGCGCTGTCCATGGCGTCGGCGGCATCGGGATTGAAATCGTCGGCGAAGATCTCGGGCATGTGAGTTTCAAGCCCAAGCGAGGTGCCCCACTGCGCGATCTGCAGCATGAGCTGAGCGTCTTCTTTGGTCGGCGTGGCCATGGATACCCCCGATGGTGTGGTTGGATGCTGCGACACGCTATATCGGGCACGTGGCGTTTTTCAAATGGATCGCCACCGGTGTAGCTTTGGGGCATGCGCCTCCCCATCTGTCTCGATCTCCATCTGCCCAACTTCAACTACCCGGCGTGCAAGCCGACGCGGTCTTCGACAAGCTCGTTGACATCGCCACCACGACCGAACGATCCGGATTCAGCTCGATCTCGGCCATGGATCACCTGCACCAGATCCCCCCGTCGGGCGACCCGAGAACTGGATGTTCGAGGGTTCAACGATGCTCGCCGGGCTGGCCGCCCGGACCTCGAAGGTCACGCTCGGACTGCTCGTGGCCAGCGTGACCTACCGCAATCCCGCGCTCGCGGCGAAGATCACCACGACTGTCGACGTGACCTCGGGTGGCCGGGCCTGGCACGGGCTGGGCGCGGGCTGGTTCGAGGATGAGCACCGCGCCGACGGGTTCGAGTTCCCGCCGCTGAAAGAGCGCTTCGAGCGCCTTGAGGAGGCCCTGCAGATCAGTCGCTCGATGTTCACGGAGGAGCGGACGACATTCGCTGGCAAGCGCTTCCAAGCCGACGGCGCCTTCAACAACCCGAAGCCAACCCGGATGGATTCTTGGTCCTGCTCGCACGCACCAGCGGCTCCGGCCCGAGGCCACGCTCGATGGGGACGGCTGACGAGTAGCCTCGCCGTGTGGCGTCCGATCGGCTCGTCGTGGTCGAGAATGATCGCGAGCTCTCATTCTCTTTTGAGGACATGCTCAGATACCACGGCGGAGGCTCGCCGGGCGGCGTCGCTCACGCCTTCAAGGTGTTGCAGCGCGCGTTACCCGTCCTCGAGACCGCGGGACGCGTCCAGCGCCGAGCGATCGTCATCGAGACCGCGTTCGGCGGACCCGGAGCCCGGGACGGTTTTGAGCTGGTGACCCGCGCCGTGACCGACGAGCGCTTCACCGTGGATCCGTCGCTCGCCCGTCCGGAGCTTGGCCGCGCGCGTGAGCGGTTTGTCTTTCGTCTTCGCTATCGCGATCGATCGGCGACGCTGACGCTACGGGAGGGGTTTGTCAGCGATGAGTTCATCGGTCTGACCAGGCGCGAGAACCGCAGCGCCGATGAAGAGCACCAGCTGACGGCCATGAAAGCTGACATGGCCGCGCGGGTGATGTCGGCCACACCTTCAGCGGCGTACGAGGCTGAGGCGGGCGCGGGGCCTAGAGCCGCTTGAGCGCCTGCTCAGCGCGGTCGTGCTCGAGCGTTGCTCGCTCGGCATGCTCGCGGGCCCTGCGAGCGCGTCCTCGGCCTCCCGCAGCGACTCCGCCGCGTCGTCGCGGCGAGACTGCGCGGTACGCAGTTGGCGCTCGGCACGCTCCGCGGCTCGCCGGGCGTCCGCCTCGGCCCTGCGGGCGGCCTTCAGCCCCTCTACGCGTTCACGCTCGGTCCGCTTGGTCTCGGCGCGAAGAGCCGTGTCGGCTGCGCGCGCCCGCTTGGTGGTCGCGTCCGGCTTGGCGCGCGCCCTGGTTCGGCTGCTGGAGGCTGAAGCTGGCTGGCTCAGGCTGCCGCTCTGACCGAGTCCGACGTGACGAAGCTCACGGGCAAGACAGCCATCCTTGACCTGGGTACGGGCGTCCTCGTCGAGCGCCGCTGCGTGAAGCGATTCGGACACGCGCTCAAGCGTCGCCGGGGTGAGCTGATGACCCTCGGCGCTGAGGAGTCCGCGTGCCAGTTCAGCGAGCTCGCCGACCGCATCGCGCTCGCGCTCGACCGCATCGCGCAAGGAGCGCGCATCTCCGCGGCCAGCGAGCAGATCCGACTGCGCCTGCTCCAGCGCGTCGCCGGCGGCGAACAGCGCCGCGATTTCGCGGCCGCGGCTGCGAACCAGCTGATTGACCGCCCACGCCGCCACCGATGGCTTGCGCAGCGATGAGACCTCCGCCGCCTGCTCTCGGCGGCCGTCCTTGCGCAGCGCCTTGGCCAGTGCCGTGCGCTCGGGGACGAAATCCTCGAGCGCGAGGCCGTAGAGATCGTGCGGCTCGGTCACGGCAACCATCGATCCTATTTCGATCAGCCCCGGTTGACTTATCCCGCGCTGGGCGTAGTGTGGAGTGTTCGGCGTCGCCTAAGAACTCGGCACGCTGATGTTCCGGCTCCAAAACCTTGGCCGGTGCGCAGGATGTTGGCCGTCAGGGTCGCATCACACAGCACGGTCAGGAGCCCAGCCGTCCTCACTCAATCGCATCGACCTTCTTCACCTCCGCCGGCGATCTCCTCCGCCGTCGAGGAGCGAGCGACGCCCGCGG
>JBDTEE010000085.1:0-15307 GCA_039922645.1 Solirubrobacteraceae bacterium
GGTGGGCCCGGCGGCGGCGGTCGTGGACCGGGCGCCGGCGGCCGTGGCGGCTCCGGCGCTGGCGGCGGCGGCGGTCGTAGTCCCCGTGGCGGCGGCGCTCCAGGTGGTGGCCGCTGATGCTCGCTCCCAAGCGCGTGAAGCACCGTAAGCAGCACCGCGGCCGACGAGCCGGACTATCGCGTGGCCAGGTTCGGGTTCAGTTCGGCGAGTACGGCCTCAAGGCCCTGGATGCGGGCTGGCTGACCAACCGTCAGATCGAAGCGGCTCGTATCGCCATGACCCGCAAGATCAAGCGTGGCGGCAAGGTGTGGATCAACGTCTATCCCGACAAGCCCTTCACCAAGAAGCCGGCCGAGACCCGCATGGGCTCCGGCAAGGGTTCGCCCGAGGGCTGGGTCGCCGTGGTCAAGCCGGGTCGCGTCATGTTTGAGCTGGCCGGCGTGCCTGAGGATCTCGCTCGCGAGGCCCTGCGCCTGGCCGGACATAAGCTGCCCGTGCGGACCAAGTTCGTCCATCGAGAGGAGGCCTGACGTGCGGTCCTCCGAACTTCGTGATCTGACCCAGGCCGAACTGACCGAGCAGCTCCGCACTGCTCGGCGTGAACTGTTTGGTCTGCGCTTCCAGCACGCCACCGGCGAGCTTGACAACACCGCCGGGCTCAAGCGCGCCAAGCGCGAGGTGGCCCGTGCGCTTACTGTCGCGCGACAGCGCGAAATCGATTCCCAGACTGCTCAGGCACAGAACAATGGCTGAAGAAACCCCAAACGAGAACACCGAAGAGACTCCCGTCGAGGCTAAGGCCCTCGAGACCCCGGAGGCGCCCAGCGAGCCGGCGGAGATTCTCGCCCCCAAGGAGCGTCGTCGCCGGGCTCGCAGTGCCAAGGCTGCCAAGACAAAGCCGGGCGGACCCCGCACGCCCGAGGAGCGCCATGAGGAGCGCGTCGCCTTGCGTCGCCAGAAGGCGCAGTCGCGTCGCACGGCGCGGGTCAAGGCACGGGCCAAGGCCCAGCACACCGGCGCCGCCGAGACGCCCCCGCGCGAGCGCGCCCCCGGAGTGCAGAAGGTTCGCCAGGGCGTCGTCGTCTCCGACAAGGCCGACAAGACGATCACCGTGCGCATCGACGTGGCTCGCCGTCATCGGCGTTACCAGAAGATCGTGCGCACTTCGAACACCCTGCACGCTCACGACGAGCGCAATGACGCCAATCTGGGTGACACCGTGATCGTGCGCGAGGCGCGTCCGCTCTCGCGGACCAAGCGCTGGCGCCTGATCCAGGTTGTGGAGCGGGCCAAGTGATCCAGAACGAAACCCGCCTTCGCGTGGCCGACAACACCGGCGCACGGGAAATCCTCGTCATTCGCGTCCGTGGTGGCTCGCGCCGGCGCTACGCCGGCGTTGGCGACACCATCACGGCCACCGTCAAGACGGCCAGCCCCCAGGGCTCGGTCAAGAAGGGCGAAGTGGTCACGGCCGTCGTCGTCCGCACCAAGAAGTCCTACGGACGTGAGGACGGCACCTACATCGGCTTTGACGAGAACGCCGCCGTGCTCATCGACGCCCAGAGCGGGGCCCCGCGCGGCACGCGCATCTTCGGCCCCGTGGCCCGCGAGCTTCGCGAGCGCAACTTCATGCGGATCGTCTCCCTCGCCCCGGAGGTGCTCTAGTGCCCGCGCGGATCAAGACCGACGACGAGGTGCTGGTCATCGGCGGTAAGGACCGCGGCAAGCGCGGCAAGGTGCTGCGCGTCGAGCCCAAGAAAGACCGCGTCTTCGTCGAGGGTCTTAACATCGTCAAGCGCCACCAGCGTCCCACCCAGACCGCCGGCGGTCAGCAGGCCGGCGGCGTGATCGAGCGAGAAGGCCCGATTCACGTCTCCAACGTCATGCTGATCGACCCCAAGGACGGCAAGCCGACGCGGGTGGGAATCGAGATTGTCGATGGCCAGCGCCTGCGCATCGCCAAGCGCAGCGGCGCCCGCCTGGACTAGAAGGACACGGAGAACTGACATGCCCACCGCCAGACTAAAGACCCGATACCTGGAAGAGATCCGCCCGTCGCTGATCGAGCGCTTCGGCTACTCGAGCGTGATGCAGGCCCCGCGGATCGAGAAGGTCACGGTCAACATGGGCTGCGGCGACGCCAAGCAGGACTCCAAGCTGCTCGACGCCGCCGCCGAGCAGTTGGCCACAATCACCGGCCAGAAGCCCAACGTGCGCCGGGCTCGCAAGTCCATCGCCCAGTTCAAGGTCCGTGAGGGCATGCCGGTTGGGGTTGCCGTGACACTCCGCGGCCAGCGCTCGTACGAGTTCCTGGACCGCCTCATGTCGATCGCCATCCCGCGTATCCGTGACTTCAGGGGTCTGAATCCTCGCTCGTTCGACGGGCGTGGCAACTACTCCCTGGGCGTTCGGGAGCAGATCATCTTCCCCGAGGTCGACTATGACGAGGTCGATCAGGTGCGTGGTCTGGACATCACCATCACCACGTCAGCCGCCAGCGACGCGGAGTCCTTCGCGCTTCTGGAGGCACTCGGGATGCCGTTTTCCAAGGAGGGGCGGACGACATCCGCCCCCACACTGAATTAGAAGGAGCCATGGCCAAGCTTTCCCAGCGAGTCCGCCAGCAGCGGACACCCAAGTACAAGACCCGGGGCTACACCCGCTGCCGCCGATGCGGCCGAGCGCGGTCCGTCTATCGCAAGTTCGGCGTGTGCCGGATCTGCCTGCGCGAGCTGGCTCACAACGGTTATGTCCCCGGCATGACGAAGTCGAGCTGGTGATCGCATGGCGATGACTGACCCCGTGGCCGATTTCCTGACCCGCCTGCGCAATGCCGCCAAGGCCCAGCATCACGACGTGGCCATCCCGTCGTCGAAGCTGAAGCGCGAGATGGCGCGGATCCTCAAGGAACAGGGCTACATCGAGGCCTACCAGATCGATCCGCCAGCCCCAGGACGCCCCGGCGAGCAGATCACCATCACCTTGAAGTACACCCCCGAGCGCAAGCCGATCATCTCGGGCATCGCGCGTGTGTCGCGTCCCGGCCAGCGCACCTATGTCGACCACACCCACATTCCCAAGGTTCAGGGCGGCATGGGCACGACCATCATCTCGACCTCCAAGGGGGTCATGACCGGCCACGAGGCCCGCCAGCAGGGCATCGGCGGCGAGGTCGTGGCCCGACTCTGGTAACCCTAGGTCTGAGATGTCCCGAATCGGTAGACAACCCATCCCCGTTCCCGCGGGCGTGACGATCGCGATCGAGCCCGGCCGGGTGACCGTGAACGGTCCCAAGGGCGAGCTCTCTGAGCGCGTTCCTCGCGACATGGCCGTGGAGCAGGTGGAGGACGAGGTCCGCGTGACCCGACCCACCGACCGCGGCGAGCATCGTGCTCTGCATGGACTCACTCGCACCCTCGTGGCCAACATGGTCGAGGGCGTCACCGCCGGCTTTGAGAAGCGCCTCGAGATCCAGGGCGTTGGCTACCGCGCGCAGCTGCGGGGCCGCGACCTCGAACTGGCCCTCGGTTACTCCCATCCCGTGCCCGTCAAGGCGCCGGAGGGAATCGAGTTCGAGGTGCCGCTTCCGACCCGGATCGTCGTTCGAGGCGCCTCTAAGCAGCAGGTCGGCGAGATGGCTGCATTCATCCGCAAGCAGCGCAAGCCCGAGCCCTACAAGGGCAAGGGCATTCGTTACGAGGGCGAGTACGTCGCCCGGAAGGTCGGTAAGCGCGCATGACCGTTCTCACCAAGCCCCAGCGCCGGCTTTCCCGGCGCCGCCGGGTCCGGGCCAAGGTGCATGGCACCGCCGAGCGGCCCCGGATCTCCGTGTTCCGCTCCAACCGGGGCATCTTCGCCCAGCTCATCGACGACGAGGCGGGCCGGACGTTGGCTGCGGTCAACTGGACCGAGGCCGACGTGCGCAAGCTCACCGGGGCCGATCAGGCCCGCGAGGTCGGCAAGCTTCTGGCCCAGCGCGCTCAGGCCGCCGGCGTGGAGAGCGCCGTCTTTGACCGCGGCGGATATCAGTACCACGGACGTGTCAAGGCTCTGGCCGACGGCGCCCGCGAAGCCGGACTCAAGTTCTAACCCCGCTACCCTGACCCTTCATGGCTCGAGACAGAACTGTTAGCGGCGCTGGACTGGACCTCCAGGAGCGCGTGGTCGAAATCAACCGTGTCGCCAAGGTCGTCAAGGGCGGCCGGCGCTTCTCCTTCACGGCGCTGGTCGTGGTCGGTGATGAGCGCGACGTGGTCGGGATCGGCTACGGCAAGGCCAACGAGGTCCCGGTGGCAATCCAGAAGGGTGTCGAACGGGCCAAGAAGAACCTCTACCGCGTTCCCAAGCACGGCTCCACGATCACTCATCAGACGATGGGCATCTTCGGCGCTGGCCGGGTGTTCTTGAAGCCCGCTTCGCCCGGTACCGGCGTGATCGCCGGCGGTGGGGTGCGCGCGGTGCTGGAGCTGGCCGGAATCCACGACATCCTCTCCAAGAGCCTCGGCTCCCAGAACCCGATCAATCTCGTCAAGGCGACGATGGCCGGACTGGAGTCGCTGCGCACCCCCGAAGAGGTGGCCGAGCTGCGGGGCATCTCCATCAACGAGGTCCTCGGGCTGACCGGCAAGCAGAGCGACGGGGCAGCTGAGACGCTGACCGCGCCCGCCGCCGTCGCCGAGGCTGAGCCCGCCGCCGAGGCTGAGCCCGCCGCCGCCGCGGAGGCGTCCTCGTGAGCACCGTCCGCGTCACCCAGCGCAAGTCGCGCAACGGCGCCGATAAGCGCCAGCTGGCCACCTTGCGCTCGCTGGGCCTGCGTCGCATCGGACACTCCGTCGAGGTGTCCGACTCGCCCCAGATCCGCGGGATGCTTCACAAGGTCCGCCACCTGGTCGAGGTACAGGACTCATGAGTGCTCCGGGTCAGGAGCGCTCGTCCGAGAACGACCGCATTGGACTGCACAACCTGCGTCCCGCTCCGGGCTCCCGACGTCCCCGTAAGCGGGTCGGTCGCGGTGAAGGCTCCGGCACGGGCAAGACTTCGGGCCGGGGCCAGAAGGGCTACGGCTCTCGCTCCGGCGCCAAGCAGCGCGCCCGCTTCGAAGGCGGCCAGATGCCGATCCATATGCGGATGCGCAAGCTGCGCGGCCCGCACATGAAGAAGTCGATGCCCTTTGAGCCCTTCCGCACCCATACCCAGCCGGTCAACCTGGCCGACCTTGAAGCCCGCTTCGAGAAGGGCGATGAGGTGACTCCCGAGGCCCTGAAGGCCAAGGGTCTGGCCACGCGCAGGGACGTCCCGGTGAAGATCCTCGCCAAGGGCGAGATCTCCAAACCGCTGACCGTGCACGCGCACGGCTTCAGCCGCTCCGCCCGAGAGCAGATCGAGGCCGCCGGCGGAACCTGCCAGGCCATCGCCGCGTCCCGCACGGGGCCTACGCAGGAGAACTGAGCCGGGCATGATCGCGACGATCCTCGGAGCGTTCAGGATTGGCGAGATCCGCACCAAGATCCTGTTCACGGCCGGGGTCCTGGCTCTCTACCGGCTCGGCACCCACATCCCGGCGCCGGGTATCAGCCAGAGCGCCGTCAAGCAGATCCAGAGCAGTCTGAGCGGCAACAGCATCCTTGGGCTGCTGAACCTGTTCTCCGGCGGCGGCCTCGGCCGGATCGCCCTGTTCGCGCTGGGCATCATGCCCTACATCACCGCCTCGATCATCCTGCAGCTGCTGCAGGTCGTTGTTCCCTCGCTGGAGAAGCTCTCCAAGGAGGGCGAGGTGGGCCAGGCGCGGATCACCCAGTACACGCGCTACCTGACCGTCGGTCTGGCCTTTGCGCAGTCGATCGGCTACGTGTTCCTGTTCCGCAGCTTCCAGAAGTCAGCCAACCAGAACCTGATCCCGGACTTCACCCTCTTCAAGGTGTTTCTGATCGTCATCTCGCTGACCGCGGGCTGCGTGCTGCTCATGTGGATGGGTGAGCTGATCACCCAGCGGGGGATCGGCAACGGCATCTCGCTGTTGATCTTCGCCAGCATCGTCGCGCGCATCCCCAGCGGGGTCCAGTCCTGGTGGAACAGCCCCAACCAGGTCTTCAAGGTCACGATGCCCTTTATCGCCATCGGCGTGGTGGCGGCGATCGTCTTTGTCCAGGAGGGGCAGCGGCGAATTCCGATCCAGTACGCCAAACGCGTCATCGGGAGACGGATGACCCAGGGCGGCCAGACCTACCTGCCGCTGCGAGTGAACATGGCCGGCGTCATCCCGGTGATCTTCGCCGCCAGCGTCATGGCCTTCCCGCCCACGCTCGGGCAGCTGATCGGCCAGAACCGCAATGACTTCGCCACCCACCTGGCCAGCTTCTTCAGCCCCACGAGCTGGCACTACGTACTCGGCGAGGCGATCTTCATCATCCTCTTCACGTACTTCTACACGGCGGTGACCTTCAACCCCGTGGATCAGGCGGAGAACCTGAAGAAGTACGGCGGGTTCATCCCCGGGGTGAGACCCGGCCGGCCGACGGCCGAGTTCCTGGACCGCATCCTAGCCCGGCTCACCTTCCCGGGCGCTCTCTTCCTGGCCGCCATCGCCGCACTGCCGACCATCCTCATCAGCCAGACTGGCGCCAACTTCTTCTTCGGCGGCACCTCAATCCTCATCGTCATCGGCGTCGCCCTGGACACGATGAAGCAACTCGAGGCCCAGCTGATGATGCGCAACTACGAGGGCTTCCTCAAGTAGACCGGCGGTCGTTTCGGCTCGGCGGGATCGCCGATGCGACCTGGCGCGCTGACCTTTAGCCGACCCGGTAGCGGATATGAGTAGGACGTAGACCGGGGTGTGATACGGCGGCTCGTCGCCCCACCATCCGCGCCACGCGGGGTCCCACTGACCTCGCCCGGGCCCGAACATGTTGCGGCCCATGATGTAGGCGCGTGGGTTTACACGAAAGTGGCCCTGACCGCCTCCACCGGCGGCAGCTGCAAGATCCTGCACCTGGACCTCAGACAGCTCAACCTCGTGCTGCTTGGCCTGACCGCGCATCTGGACAGGGTGATCCTTGACATCACCGGTCAACCCCACGGAGGGGTCCTGGACTCCTTGTTCTGCAAGCTGGCTCGGGCCAAGGTGGCCGCGGTCAAGGCCTCCACGGCTCGCCAGCTGGACGCCCAGATCCGCCGTCAGCAGAGTGTGCTGCGGTTCAGCGCCAACCTGAACCCGCAGTTGGCCGCACATTCCAGCAAGGCCGTCTGCCCGGTGCTGGACCTGATTGTCGGGCCACTCGATCTGCAGCTGCTCGGATTGGTGGTCGACCTTCAGAAGGTCCACCTCAACATCACCGCCCAGCGCGGAGGTGGGGCCCTGGGAGATCTGTTCTGCCAGTTGGCCGACAACTCCACGACCACGACGACCTCCAGCACAACCACGTAGTCAGCACCGTGTCAGCTCCGGGGCCTCCAGGGGCCTCGGAGCTCCGCGGGCGCCCACGCGATCGCCGCCGCGGGAACTACCTGCGCGGCGGCGGCTCGCTCGATACAGTGATCGTCCTGTGCCCGAGCTCAACCTGATCCTGTTTGGTCCGCCTGGCGCGGGCAAGGGAACGCAAGCTGAACGTTTGCAGCGGGATTTTCAGCTGCCCTTCATCTCCACCGGCGAGATGCTGCGTGCGAACGTGAAGGAGGAGACGGAGCTCGGCAAGCAGGCCAAGCGCTACATGGATGCCGGCGATCTGGTCCCTGATGACCTCATCGTGGCCATGGCCGCCGAGCGGCTCCAGGAGGACGACGCTCAGGACGGGTTCATCCTCGACGGGTTCCCCCGCAACCTGGAACAGGCAGAGGCGCTCGAGAAGCAGTTGGGCGAGCTCGGTCGGCGGGTCACCGCCGCGCTGCTGATCGACGTGCCCGACGAGGAGGTCATTCGCCGCCTCTCCGGCCGTCGCGTGTGCGTGAAGTCGGGACACAACTACCACGTCGAGTTCGATCCGCCCAAGCACGAGGGCGTCTGCGATCAGGACGGTTCCCGGCTCATTCAGCGTGATGACGACAAGCCGGAGGTGATCAAGAACCGGCTGCGCGTCTACCACGAGCAGACCGAGCCGCTGGTGGACCACTACGACAGCCAGGGGCTGATGCGCCAGATCGACGGCACTCGGCCGGCGCCGGAGGTCCACGATCACATCCGCGCGGTCATCGCCACCCTGCGGCTCGAGGAGAACGTCTAGCCGGGGTAAGCTCCCGGGGACGGCTCGGCATGATTATTAAGAAGAGCCCTGACGAGATCGACCGGATGGCCGCAGCGGGCGCGATCCTTGTCCGC
The DNA here is from genome assembly GCA_039922645.1 of Solirubrobacteraceae bacterium. Taxonomy (GTDB): domain Bacteria; phylum Actinomycetota; class Thermoleophilia; order Solirubrobacterales; family Solirubrobacteraceae; genus Palsa-465. Next base: position 8,315 of record JBDTEE010000085.1, read on the forward strand.
ACGATGAATCTGCTGGCCGGAAAGATCCGGCCCGGGGTCAGCACCAAGGAACTCGATGACGCGGCGGAGAAGTTCATCCGCTCGCAGGGGGCCGAGCCCGCCTTCAAGGGTTATCGCGGGTTCCCGGGCTCGATCTGCGCATCGCCGAACTCGATGATCGTGCACGGCATCCCGGGCCCCTACAAGCTCGACCGGGGCGACATCCTCTCGGTCGACATCGGCGTTGTCCTGAACGGTTGGGTGGCGGACGCCGCCCGCACCTTCCCGGTGGGGCCCGTTTCGCCTGTGGCCCACAAGCTGCTCAAGGTCACCCAGGAGTCTCTGTTGGCGGCCGTGCCGCAATGCCGCGACGGGAACCGCCTCGGCGACGTATCCCATTCCGTCCAGCAGCACGTGGAGGCGGCTGGGCTTTCGGTGGTTCGCTCACTCGTCGGGCACGGCATCGGCCGCGACATGCACGAGGACCCACAGATCCCCAACTACGGGCCCCCTGGCACCGGCGTGCCCCTGGAGGAGGGCATGGTGCTGGCCGTCGAGCCGATGGTCACGGCGGGACGGCACTCAGTCCGCGTGGGCGAGGACCATTGGTCGATCTTCAGCCAGGACGGGAGCTTGGCCGCGCACTTCGAGTTCACGATCGCCATCACTGCCGACGGGCCGCGGATTCTCACCCCGTGGCATGAGGCCTCGGGCGGTCGGGCCGCGGCGGCGTAGCCAGCTGGGGTGCCCGGCCGGGCAGGCAAAGCCGGACAAATCCGGCCCGAAACGACCTATTCTGGCGAGCGGCTAAGCTCATTGTTGCGGCCGAAATGGCGCCGGCAGACACCGGGAGGGGAGTGCTAGTATCCCCCGGTGCGCCTGCAGCGCGGCTATTTCGTGCTGCGTGTGCTCCTCGGCGAGGTAGCGGCGACCGTACCGGTCTCCAGAGCCTTACCGAAGGACCCAAATGGAATTAATTCCCGAGACGAGAGCGAAGCGAGCGTGAAAGTACGACCGTCGGTCAAGCCGATGTGTGAGAAGTGCAAGATCATCCGCCGTAATGGGCGGGTGCTCGTGATCTGCTCGAATCCCCGTCACAAGCAACGGCAGGGCTGATCGCATGGCGCGAATCTCGGGGGTCAACATCCCCCTCAACAAGCGGGTCGAGGTAGGCCTCACTTATATCTACGGCATCGGACGCTCCACCTCGAACGAGCTCCTGGCCAAGATCGGCATCGAGCCAGATCGCAAGGTGCGCGATTTGACCGAGGATGAGGTCGTTCAACTCCGTGACCTGATCGACGGCGAGCTGACCGTTGAGGGTGACCTGCGCCGCGAGCGCTCGCAGAACATCAAGCGCCTGCAGGAGATCGGCTGCTACCGCGGTCTGCGCCATCGGCGCGGCCTCCCGGTGCGCGGACAGAACACCAAGACCAACGCGCGCACCCGCAAGGGTCCGAAGCGCATGCAGGTCGCGGGCAAGAAGAAGGCGGCCAAGAAATGAGTCCGGCGCCCCGGAGACCTCAGCGCGGCCGACGCCGCGTGCGCAAGAACATTCCTGTTGGGCAGGCGCACATCAAAACTTCGTTCAACAACACGATCGTGTCCCTGACCGATCGCGACGGCAACGTCATCGCCTGGGAGTCGGCGGGTGGCGCGGGCTTCAAGGGCTCGCGCAAGTCCACCCCCTTCGCCGCTCAGGTCACCGCCGATGCTGCGGCCCGCAAGGGGATCGAGAACGGCCTGCAAAAGGTCGAGGTGTGCGTCAAGGGCCCGGGCTCGGGTCGTGAGACGGCGATCCGCTCCCTGCAGGCCGCCGGCCTCGAGGTAACCGGAGTCAAGGACGTCACTCCTCAGGCTCACAACGGCTGCCGCCCCAGAAAGCGCAGGCGTGTCTGATGGCTCGTGATACCTCTCCCCAGTGCAAGCAGTGCCGCCGCGAGGGCCAGAAGCTGTTCCTCAAGGGTGAGCGCTGCCTGACTGACAAGTGCGGCGTCGAGCGGCGCTCGTATCCGCCGGGTGACCATGGCCGCGGCCGTCAGAAGCAGAGCGAGTACCGCGTGCAGTTGCGCGAGAAGCAGAAGGCTCGCCGCTACTACGGTGTGCTTGAGAAGCAGTTCCGGATTTATTACGAGAAGGCCTCGCGTCAGCAGGGTGTGACCGGCGAGAACCTTCTGCGCATGCTCGAGTGCCGATTCGACAACGTCCTTGTGCGGCTCGGCTTTGCCGCCTCGCGTCGGCAGGCCCGGCAGCTCATTCTGCATGGCCACTGGACCGTCAACGGTCGGCGCGTGAACATTCCCAGCTATCAGATGCGTGATGACGACGTGATCGCCATTCATCAGAAGTCGACTGCCGGGCAGGTGATTCGTGACGCCACTGAGCTCACCGGCCAGGTGCCGGCTTGGCTGCAGGCCGATCACGATTCGCTGACGGCGAAGGTGCTGCGCAAGCCGGAGCGCCGCGAGATTGCGGCCCCGGTGCAGGAACAGCTGATCGTCGAGCTGTACTCGAAGTAGACGTCTTACGGTCGCGCGGGCGCAGTGCCGCGCGACCCTGAAACCGCCGCCATCCCGGACGGCCAGGAACCCACGATGTTAGGACTAGAAATGCTTGACTTCCAAGTCCCCCGAATCTCCAGCGAGTCAGTTGATGACACCCGCGGATCGTTCACGATCGAGCCGCTGGATCGGGGCTTCGGCTACACCTTTGGCAACTCGCTGCGACGCGTGCTGCTCTCCTCTCTGGCCGGCGCGGCTGTGACCAGCGTCCGGATCGAGGGAGTCGCGCACGAGTTCTCCACGATCCGAGGGGTCAAGGAGGACGTCACCGACATCGTCCTGAACCTCAAGGGCGTCGTGTGCCGGATGCACAGTGACGCGACGGAGATCGAGGCGCCACTCGTTGTGACCGGACCCGGCGACATCACGGCGAAGGACATCGATCTGCCCTCCGGCGTCGAGATCCTCAACCCGGATGCCCATATCGCCACGCTCGAGAAGAAAACCAAGCTCGAGGTCTACCTGACCATTGGCCGCGGCCGTGGCTACCGCCCCGCCGAGGAGAACAAGTCGCCCGATCAGCCCATCGGCGTGATCCCCATCGACTCGATTTTCTCGCCCGTGCGTCGCGTGGCCTACAACGTTGAGCAGGCCCGTGTTGGCCAGAAGACCGACTTCGACAAACTCACGCTGGATATTGAGACCGACGGCTCGATCGATCCGCACGCCGCGCTGCGCGAGGCGGCGGAGATCCTCATTTCCCAGCTGGCCATCTTCACCGACGCCGATCGTGTGGTCGAACTGCGCGATGTCGGTGCCCCCGGTGCCCTGGATGCGGGTTTGGTCGGTGCCGGCCAGGTGGGCAACAACTCCCGGCCCCCCAACGCCATGGACGACATCCTGATCGAGGAGCTCGAGCTCGGCGTACGGTCTTACAACTGCCTCAAGCGGGCGGGAATTCAGACCGTTGGCGATCTCGTCTCCAAGACCGAGGGTGAGCTGAACGCGATCCCCAACTTCGGGAAGAAGTCGATCGACGAGGTCATCGAGACCTTGCATGCTCGGGGCCTGGACCTCCGCGACGACTAGTCGCCACTAGGATCTAGCCCATGCGCCACCAGCGTCAGCGATATCAGCTCAGCCGTAGCGCTTCGCACCGTAAGGCTCTCCTGATCAATCTGACCAAGGAGGTCATCGATCACGAGCGGATTCAGACCACCGAGGCCAAGGCCAAGGCGGTCAAGCCGGAGCTCGAGAAGCTGATCACCCTGGCCAAGCGGGGGGACCTGCACGCCCGCCGCCAGGCGCTGTCGGCGCTCGGGCAGGACAAGTTCGTGGTCTACAAGCTGTTCGAGGAGATCGCGCCTCGTTACACCGAGCGTCCGGGGGGCTACACCCGAATCCTCAAGCTCGGGCCGCGCCGGTCGGATTCGACCGAGATGGTTCTGCTCGAACTGGTCTGAGCGCCCGGCGGGACGCCGGGCGGTGTGATCGCTGGCGCGAACGGGAGCGGTCTCCACGGTGCCTAACAGCGCAGTTCGCACCAGCCCAGAGCCAGACGCGGTTATCCCGGGCCCCCGAGAGCGGGGCCCGACGACCCGGCTGCTGATCGAATACGACGGGACCGCCTTCAACGGCTGGGCCCGCCAGAACGGCCAGCGCACCGTCCAGGCGGAGCTGGAGCGCGCGCTGGGCATCGTGCTGCGGGCCGAGGCGGTCCCGCTGACCGTGGCCGGCCGTACCGACGCCGGGGTACACGCTAGGGGGCAGGTGGCCAGCTACAACGGGGAAACCGCCAGCGTGAGCTCGCTCAACGCACTGCTCCCCGACGATGTGGCCGTGCTGGAGAGCCGGGCCGCCGAGCCGGGGTTCGACGCGCGCCGCGACGCCACCAGCCGCGGGTATTGCTACCGGTTGCTGTTGCGGCGGGCCCGCAGCGTCCACGAGCGCGGTCGGGCTCTCCACCTGAACGGCTCGGTTGACCGCGACGCGCTCGAGGCCTGTGCCCGCGAGCTGGCTGGAACCCACGATTTCACCGCCTTCACGCCGACGGAAACCGATCACGTTCGTTTCCGTCGCGACGTGGCCGCGGCCCGCTGGCGTTGGGGTCTGGAAGACGTGCTCGAGTTTTGGATCGAGGCCGACGCCTTCCTGCGGCACATGAACCGGGTCCTCGTGGGAACGATGCTCGAGGTGGCCGGCGGCCGGCGCTCAGTCGAGGACTTCCGCGAGCTCCTGGACGGCCGCCCGCGTAGTGCTGCCGGGCCGACCGCCCCCGCCCACGGTCTATTCCTGGTCGGCGTGGGGTACGGCGGGCACCTGGTCCTCCGGCGTAACGATCGTCCAGATTGGTCTCAGCGGTCTTCTAGACGCATATCCAGTTGCCATAACGCTGCGGAAACTTGACCATACCGTCGGCAAGGAACGCAGACAGATTTGGGGGCGGCCACGGCCCGAGCGGTGTGAAAGCACTCTCGGGCCGCGGTGCTTTCTGGGGTCAGCGCCTCGGGCTGGGCGCCCATCGAGCGGGCGCAACGATGGCGCCTCGCGGCCGCATAGCATGCACCCTGTGCGCGTCCTACTGACCAACGACGACGGAATCCAGGCCGGGGGCCTGCAAACGCTGAGGCGCGCGCTGGCCGCGTTGCCGTCCATCGAGCTGGCGGTAATCGCTCCCGACGGGAACCGGTCGGCCATGGCGCGCTCGATCACCACGAGGCGGCCCCTGTGGGTTCAGGAGGTCGACTTCAACGACGGCACCATCGGGTTCGCCACCGACGGCACACCGGTGGACTGCGTACGTCTGGCCAACCTGGGGCTGATTGAGGGTTTCCAGGCCGAGCTGGTCGTCGCGGGGATCAACCATGGCTCCAATCTCGGCGACGACATCACCTATTCGGGCACGGTTGCCGCGGCGCTCGAGGCGATTGTGCTGGGGTTGCCGGGCATCGCCGTCTCCCAGCAGTCGAGCTCGATGGAACTTGACTTCCGAGCCGGCTCCGGATTCGACTTCTCAGTCGCCGCGGACTTCACCGCCCGGCTTGTGGCCGAACTCGAGAGCGTGCCGTTGCCCACGGGGACGCTGCTCAACATCAACGTACCGGGGGCCCACCCCGAAGGCGTGTCGGTGGCCGGCCTGGGTAAGCGCATCTACCGGGATGAGCTGGCGCTGATCGATGAGGGCGGCCAGGGTCGCAAGCTGTACCGAATCTACGGCGACGCCAGCTTCGAGCACGACGAGCAGGGCACCGATCTGGCCGCCGTGGCGGCGGGGCGGATCGCCGTGACCCCGATCCACTTCGACCTCACCGATCGCGGCGGTCTGGATGCGCTGGAACGCCACGACCTGGCGCGGCTGCTCGCTCCGGCCGCCGATGAGGTGGCCGAGTCATGACCCCGCGGGCCAAGGCCAAAGCTGACCACCCCGCCCAACGTGCCGATGAGCTACGGCGCGAGCTCGAGCACCATGGCTACCGCTACTACGTGCGCGATGACCCGGAGATCGGCGACGACCAGTACGACGCGCTGCTTGATGAGTTACGCGCGATTGAGGCCGAGCATCCTGAGCTACTGACTCCAGACTCCCCGACCCAGCGGGTGGGGGGAGAGCCGGTCAGCGACCTGGTCAAGGTCAGGCACCCCGAGCCGATGCTCTCCTTGGCCAACGCTCGCTCGGCCGAGGAGCTCCGGGCCTGGATCCAACGGATGCGCAATCACCTGGCGCGGGAGGGCATCGAGTCGCCCGAGTTCGAGTTTGTGGCCGAGCCCAAGATCGACGGACTGGCCATATCGCTGATCTACCGCAATGGCATCTTCGAGCGAGGGGCCACGCGGGGCAACGGCGAGGTGGGCGAGGACGTCACCCACAACCTGCGCACGATCGGCTCCATCCCGCTGCGGCTCGATCTCGACCCGGCGCCGCCGCTGCTCGAGGTGCGCGGCGAGGTCTACATGTCGCTGCCGGACTTCGCGGCCCTGAACGAGCGTCGTGCCGAGGCCGGCCTCTCGACATTCATGAACCCCCGCAACTCGGCCGCGGGGACGATCCGCCAGCTCGACCCCAAGCTGTCCGCTGACCGTCCGTTGTCACTGTGGTGCTACGCGATCGGGGTTACCGAGGGCCTGTCCTTCAGCTCCCACTGGGAGGCGCTGCAGTGGCTGCGCGAGCACCGCTTCCCTGTCCATCCCGACGTCAAGAAGCTGCACACCGAGGATGAGGTCGTGGCCCAGTGCCGGTCCTGGGAGGAGCGCCGAGGGTCGCTCGAATTCGAGATCGACGGGGTGGTGGTGAAGGTCAACCAGTTCGAGCTTCAGCGGCGTCTGGGCGTCGTCGGCCGAGATCCGCGCTGGGCGATCGCCTGGAAGTTCCCGCCCACCACCGCGGTGACCAAGCTCGAAGCGATTCGGTGGAACCCGGGCAAGTTCGGTGATCTGCATCCCTATGCGGCGCTCGAGCCGGTGCGCGTCGCCGGGGTGACGATCAAGCTGGCCACCCTCCACAACGAGGAGGACC
>JBDTEE010000086.1:0-6800 GCA_039922645.1 Solirubrobacteraceae bacterium
GCAGTGGGCGGACTCGGGGCTGCTGGACTTCATCGATTACCTGATCGAATGGTCAGCCGAGCATCCGATCTTCATCCTCGGCCTGGGGCGAGGGGAGCTTCTCACCGCTCGCCCCGACTGGCTCGCGGACGCCCTTGACCTCTTGGGCGCCGCCGGAACGGCGCTGAAGGAAGCTGGACTCGAGGGCGAGCTGGCCCGGGTGGAAAGTCTCACTGGAGCGGTGATGATTGAGGCCGGTCGTGTTGAGGAGGCCGAGGAGCTGCTCGCGCGGGCCTACGCCGCGCTCTCGGGTGACGAGAACCCCGAGGCGCTGGCCGAGGTGGCGGCCAGCCGGGCCAGGGTGGCCTTCAACGTCGGCCGCAATGATGATGCGCTGCAGTTCGTCGACCGCGCCCTGCCCATCGCCGAGGGCCGGAGGCTCACCCCGGTCCTCATCAGCGCATTGACGACGAGGGCCAACATCTTGGCTGAGACAGGCCGTCCGGTGGAGTCAACCGCGCTGCTGACTCACGTCCTGCAGCTCGCCGTAGACCAGGAGCTCGGGCCTGAGGCCGTCCGGAGCTTCTTCAACCTGGCCGAGAACATCATGGGCGAAGCCCGCTTCTCCGAGGCCATCGAGCTGTTGGATCGAGGCCTGGCCTTTGCCCGACGCCGGGGGGACCGTCAGGGCGAGCGCTGGCTTGTGTGCCAGGCCATGCTGCCCAACTTCATGCTCGGACGTTGGGAGGCGATGACCCAGTCCGCGGGCAAGGTACGCGAGACGCTGAACGACCAGTGGAGCTTCCAGGCGCTGACCTTCCTGCCCTTCGTCTACGCCGCGCAGGGCAATGCCGCAGGTCTGGCGGCGGCCGCTGAACCGCTGGGGAGGGGAAGCGGTGGGTGGGCAGAAACCGACCTTGTGGCCCAGGCCGGTTGCGCGGTGATCCGGCGCGAGCAGGGAGATCCGGCCGGAGCACTGCCCGATGCCCGGGCCGCGGCGCTGGCCTTGCTTCCGACCAGCGTCTCCCACGTCTCGATCGAGTTCGGTGAAGCGGTCGAATGCGCGCTGGCCGCCGGCCAGCCCGAGGTTGTCAGCGAGCTGTTGGCCGAATTCGACCGGCTGGCGCCCGTGCAGAGGCTGCCGCTGCTCGACGCGGAGGCCGCGCGGGCTCGGGCGCGACTCGCCGTTCACGATGGTCAAGACGAGGAAGCCGGCCGGTGGTTCAAGCGGGCCGTGGACCTCCTCAGGGAATTAGGCACCCCCTTCTACCTGGCCCGCGCCCAGCTTGGCCACGCCGAGCGCCTCGGCGACCGCGAAGAAGGACCGACGCTGCGCGACGAGGCCGCGGTGACGTTCCGCGAGTTGGGCGCCGAGCCGTGGCTGGAGCGGGCTCGTGCCCTCGGGGCTGCGGTGGTGGCATGAGTCCCGGCGTATGAGTTGGCCGGCCCTGCTGGGCGCCTTCCTGGTCTCCCATCTGGCCGGCGACTTTCTCCTCCAGACCGAGTGGCAGGCGGTGAGGAAGGTCCGCGGCCTGGGTGACGTTGAAGGCCGTCGCGCTCTGGCGCGCCACACTGCGACCTACACCCTGGCCTTCCTGCCCGCTCTCATCTGGGCGGCCATTGATCGCACCCTGCTCGAAGCGGTCGGGGTGGCCCTGCTCATCGCCATCCCCCACGTGCTGGTCGACGACGGACACTTCGTGCAAGTCTGGATGCGCGAGGTCAAGCATGCCCCCAATCCCTCGCCCAGCCTGCGCTTAATGGTCGATCAGAGCTTTCATGTGGTCTGTCTTCTGGCCGCGGCTCTGATCGGCGCGAGCTGATCCAGGTAGCGTTTGCTTCGTGCTTGGTCTTCCCGATGGCATCACGACGTGTCTCTTCGACCTCGACGGAGTGCTCACTCAAACCGCCAAGGTCCATGACCAGGCTTGGAAGCAGACCTTCGACGACTTCCTGCGCCAGCGAGATGGGGAGAACTTCAAGCCCTTCGACAAGGCCGCCGATTACGACAAGTACGTCGACGGCCTGCCCCGCTACGACGGCGTGCGGAACTTCCTCAAGTCACGCGGAATCGAGTTGCCCGAGGGCAGCCCTGACGATCCTGCTGATAAGGAGACGGTCTGTGGAGTCGGCAACCGCAAGAACGACCTCGTGCTCAAGCTGATCCAGGAGAAGGGCGTCCAGGCCTACGAGGGCTCGGTCCGTTACGTCAAGGCGGCGCGGGACGCCGGATTACATCGGGCCGTGGTCTCATCGAGCGCCAACTGCCGTGACGTGCTGATCGCCGCCGGGATCGAGGATCTGTTCGAGGCGCGAATCGACGGCAAAGTGACCGACGAGCAGCACCTGAAGGGCAAGCCGGCCCCCGATACCTTCCTGGCCGGAGCCAAGGCGCTAGGCGTCTCGGCGGCCGAGTCCACCGTGTTCGAGGACGCGCTGGCCGGCGTGGAGGCCGGGCGCGCCGGACATTTCGGTTACGTGGTCGGGGTCGACCGCGTGGGCCAGGCGGACGCGCTGCGCGAGCACGGCGCGGACGTGGTCGTCAAGGATCTCGCCGAGCTGCTCGAGAGCAAGTGATTCAGCGGCCCGCCTTCCCGGTTGAACCGTGGGGGATCCGCGAAACCGAGCTGCAACTGGACGCGCTGGCCGAGACCGAATCGGTCTTCGCGCTGTCCAACGGCCACATCGGGCTGCGCGGCAACCTCGACGAGGGTGAGCCATATGGCCTGCCCGGCACCTATATGGGTGGCTTCTTCGAGACGCGTCCGCTCCCCTACGCCGAGGCCGGCTACGGCTACCCCGAGGACGGCCAGACGGTGGTCAACGTCACCAACGGGAAGATCATCCGCCTGCTGGTCGAGGATGAGCCTTTCGATCTGCGCTACGGGACGGTGCTCTCGCATCAGCGCTTCCTCGACTTCCGCGCCGGCACCCTGCGCCGCGAGGTGGAGTGGGTCTCGCCCACAGGTCGGCGGGTCCGCGTGACCAGCACGCGGCTTGTGTCCTTCACTCAGCGCGCGGTGGCCCTGATCGACTACACCGTCGAGCCGCTCGAGGATCACTTCCCGGTGGTGCTGCAGTCCCAGCTGGTGGCCAACGAGGCCGCTCCGGATGCCAGCAAGGATCCCCGGGCTGCGGCGGCCCTGTCCGCTCCCCTGGTCTCGGAGAGCTTTGACTGCAACGAACACCGCGCGATCCTCGTCCACCGGACCAGGACCTCGGGCCTGCGCATGGCGGCGGCCATGGATCACTTCGTGCACGGTCCGGAGGCGACCGAGACCTGGATCGAGGCCTTCCCCGACCTGGCCCGCTTTCAGGTCACCGCCGACATCGCCCCGGGCGAGCCGTTGCGGGTCGTCAAGCTGCTGGCCTACGGATGGTCGGGGGAGCGCTCGGCCGTCGCGCTGCGCGATCAGGTGGCCGCCGCCGGGGCCGGCGTACGGCACCTCGGCTGGGAGAAGATGCTCGAGGGGCAGCGCTCCTATCTGGACGACTTCTGGTCACGCTCCGATGTGGAGCTCGAGGGCGACGCCGAGCTCCAGCAGGCCGTTCGGTTCGCGCTCTTCCACACCCTGCAGGCAGGTGCGCGCGGTGAGCAGCGCGCGATCGCGGCCAAGGGCCTGACCGGTCCCGGCTACGACGGTCACACGTTCTGGGATACCGAGGGATTCGTCCTGGCGGTTCTGACCTACACGGCACCCAGCGCGGCCGCCGACGCGTTGCGCTGGCGGCAGGGAACCCTCGAGCTGGCTCGAGCTCGCGCGCACACACTCGGCCTGCGCGGGGCTGCCTTCCCGTGGCGAACCATTCATGGTGAGGAGTGCTCGAGCTACTGGCCGGCCGGCACCGCCGCCTTCCACATCAACGCGGACATCGCGGGCGCGGTGACTCGTTATCTGGCCGCCACCAGCGACGAAGCCTTTGAGCGCGACACCGCCCTCGAGCTCCTGGTGGAGACGGCCCGACTGTGGCGCTCGCTGGGCCATCACGATGCCCACGGCAACTTCCGTATCGACGGCGTCACCGGCCCCGATGAGTACAGCGCGATCGCCGACAACAACGTGTACACCAACCTGATGGCCCAGCGGAACCTCCAGGCCGCCGCGGACGTCGCCGAGCGCCATCGCGAGCTCGCCGAAGCCATGGGCGTCGATGACGAGGAAGTGGCCAGCTGGCGCGACGCCGCCCGAGCCATGGTCGTCGTCTACGACGAGGCGCTCGGGGTTCATCCCCAAGCCGAGGGCTTCACCTCCCATCAACGCTGGAACTTCGAGGCCACGGGCCCCAATCAGTACCCGCTGCTGCTGCATTTCCCCTACTTCGACCTGTACCGCAAGCAGGTGGTCAAGCAGGCCGATCTGGTCCTGGCCCTGTTCACCTGCGGAGACTCCTTCACCGAGGAGGAAAAGCAGCGCAACTTCGATTACTACGAGCCGCTGACCGTCCGCGACTCTTCGCTTTCGGCGTGCGTCCAGTCAGTGATGGCGGCAGAGGTTGGCCATCTCGAGTTGGCCTTCGACTACTTCGGCGAGGCCGCCCTGATGGACCTGGGCGATCTCGAGCACAACACGGCGGACGGGATCCACATCGCCTCGCTCGCCGGGACCTGGATCGCCGCCGTGTGCGGTTTTGGCGGCATGCGCGATCACGGCGGCGAGCTGAGCTTCCAGCCCCGGCTGCCCAGCGCGCTGACCGCCTTGAAGTTCCGGATCATGTTCTGCGGCCGCAGCCTGATGATCGAGGTGAACCGCACGGAGGCGCACTACACGCTGATCGATGGCCAGCCGCTGGATATCCACCACTACGGCAAGGCGGTGCGGGTAAACGGCGATAAGCCGCTGGTACGCCCGATTCCACCGATCCAGCCGCGGCCGGCTCCGCGCCAGCCCCCCGGGCGAGAGCCCACCCGGCGGCGGGCGGCTCGGGTCGAGCCGGCGTCCTAGCTTGGGATGGGATTCAGATCGCGCGCAGCCGGGTACGGCAGAGGCATGGCTCAAGAACTAAACGTCGCGGATCTGAAACTGACCAGCGCCGCCTTCAAGCACCATGAGCGGATCCCCGACAGGCACACCGGTGATGCCGAGGACGTCTCCCCGGCGCTTGAGTGGACCGGAGTGCCGGAGGGCACCAAGGCGTTCGCGGTCGTGGTCCACGACCCGGACGCGCCGCTGGTTGACGGCTTCACCCACTGGGTGGCCTACGGCATTCCCGGTGACGCCACCGGCCTGCCCGAGGGCGGCGGCGACGGACTTACGGAGGGTGTGCACTCGATGGGCTCACCGGGCTACATCGGCCCCGCTCCGCCCCCCAATCACGGCAGCCACCATTACTACTTCTGGGTCTACGCCCTCGACGATGACGTCACTCTGGAGCCGGGACTCGACCGGCGCGCGCTCCTGGACAAGATCGAGGACCACGTGATCGAGCAGGCCCGGTTGGTGGGGACCTTCTCGCACTAGGAATTGCGCTCCGGTCGCGGTCGGCGTGGTGCTGGGGGTGCCTCAGCCGGGATAAGACAACCAACCCCTGGCCAGGTCCCACCCTCCCCAAGCTGCCTTTCCCGCCGCACTAGGTTGCGCGATCGCGGGAGTGTGCTGCGGAACGTAAAAGGCAGCTGGGGAGGGGTGGCCGCCCGCCGACGAGCAATTTCGCCCAAAGGTCTCGGTAACCGAGATCGGTTCGGGAAAACTGCGCGCAGAGACGTCACCTCCTCCCATCGACTTCGACTGACGCGCGTCCGAGGGGCGAAAATGCTCGTCGAGCCGCGGCCACCCTCAGCTCCCCCTCCCCAGCTGCTGTTCGCGCGCACCGGGCCAGAGCTAGCTCAGCCCACCAGCCGCACAATCGCGGCGACCCCGACCACGACGATCACGGCCCGCAGCACGGTCGGCGGGAGCCTGCGGCCGACCCGGGCGCCCAGCACTCCGCCGAGCATCGAGCCGGCGGCGATCAACCCGGCCGGAGCCCAGGCCACGTGCGCGGCGAATACGAAGACCAAGCCCGAGACCAGGTTGACCAGGCCGGTCAGCACCACCTTGACCGCATTCAGTCGCTGGAGGTCGTCGTCCAGCGACAGGGTGAGGAGGGCCAGCAGGAGGATGCCCTGGGCGGCCCCGAAGTAGCCGCCGTAGATGCCTCCGGCGAACACACCCACCGTGGCCCATGGCCCGGCCAGCTCACGCCCCTGGGGCCGGCGCTCCGACAGCCAGGCCGACAGCCGTGGCTGCAGGAGGATCAGGATCAGAGCGATGGCAATGAACACCGGGACGATCGCCTTGAAGGCTGATGCGGGCAGGCTGAGCAGCAGGACTGCCCCGACGATCCCACCGCTCACGGAGGCCACGGCCAGGACGACCACGCGGCGGCGCTGGCCCGAGAGCTCACGCCGGTAGCCGAGCGCGCCAGTAGCCGATCCGGGCACCAGACCGACCGTGTTGGAAACGTTGGCCACCACGGGTGCGTAGCCGAATCCGAGCAGGACCGGAAACGTAAACAGGGTCCCGCTGCCCACCACGGTGTTGATCGTCCCGGCGACAATGCCGGCGGCAAAGATGGCCAGCGCCTCGAGCCCGCTCATGGCGCCGGAGCCTAGTCAGCCAGCGCCGATGAGTTTCTGCGCCGCGCCCGGTCTGTACCCCCAAAGCCGAATCATGGAGGTGCACCAGATGAGAACTGAATCTTCAACCGACCGCGCCCGTCACGCTCGGGATGATCGTGACCATGTTCCCCGAGCCGCGGGAGCAGGCCAAGGCGATCGGCGTCTACGGCTTCGTGGCCTCGGGCGGCGGGACGATCGGACTGCTGGTCGGCGGAGCGCTGAC
>JBDTEE010000087.1:0-19060 GCA_039922645.1 Solirubrobacteraceae bacterium
GAGGCGTTCTTCGCCGACGCGGAAACGGTGGCCTTCGCCGACGCCGCGGGTCGAGTGAGCGCGGCGCTCATCGCTCTCTATCCGCCCGGCGTACCCGTGCTCTCGCCGTTACTGCTGCTCGCGCCCCTCGCGATGCCGCGTGTGCCACCGGTGGCTCGGCGGGACCCCTAGGTCAACACTGGCGCCGGAAGCTCCGTAGCCGGGGCGCCAAGCCGGGGTTCGGTTCCCCGCTGCGTCCAGAGCCGGTCACCCAGTGCCCAGCCGGCGTAGAGGAGCGCGCCCAGGGTTCCCGTCGCCGTCAGGAGAACACCGGCAGCGCTGACCCCGGCAACACCGTTGGCCCCGAGGATGAGGACCATCGCCCCCGGACCGACGCCCGGCCCGACGGGTAGCAAGCCCAGCACCGCGACGGCGATGAGCACGGCGGTGGCGTCGAATACGGACGCATGAACCCCGCTGGCGTGGAGCATCAGCCAGTTACGACCGATCTGGGCGCAGACGGCGAGCACGACGAACAGCGCCACGCGCATGCGCGTCCGGCGGTCGTTAAGGGCACTGAGGCCCTTCCACCATCCGCTCGGGTGGCGTCGGGCCAGCCGGGCGAGCGCGGCGACTGCGGCGAGAATCACGCAGAAGGCGATGATCGGCGTCCACCACGGCCAACCGAGCGGGGCGACGAGCGTGAATGAGAACAACGCCACGAGCGCGACCTCGGTCAGCACGATCGGTATCTCGGTCGCGGCCACGACCACCGTCTTGGGGGTCTGGTCGGGTGCGGAACGTCTGAGCGCCGCGATGCGCATCGCAAACCCGAGTTCGCCGTTGATGATGTTGCCGAGATAGCCGATACCGGCCGCACGGTAGAGGCGCCGCCGTCCCACGGTTCCACCGGCCGCGTGCACGCAGATATTCCATGACTCGCTGCGCGCCACCAGCGAAAGGCTCTGCAGAGCCGCGGCGCCGGCCAACGACCACCACGGTGCTCCGCCGGCCGCGTGCGCGAATTGACCCCAGCGTCCGGCGAGCACCAGGACGAGTAGGCCCAGGACGAGCAGGGTTCCGATCGCCGTGAGCGCATGGCGGTGGCGATTGGCGGATGCCCTCAATCGCCGTGCTGCGCTCATATTGCGAACCTCCTTGCGTCACCGGACTGCCCGCGGAGTGGCTTCCAGCGACTCTGGTTGAGATGTGGCTCTCGAGGGCTCGAGACGAAGCTGACCGTGGAGGCGTTGGCGGGGGCTGGGCCGACGGTGGTCCTGCGCGAGGCGGATTCGCGAAAGCGGCGAGTGACCTTGTCTGTCGAGTCTACGCGCGGGCGACGGGAATGCCAAAGGCGGCGCGCGCGGCGACCGTGCTGCGGGATTGAGATGATCCGCACAATGAGTAGACTGACTTCTGGGCGGTCGCGGACCAAGCCGACCAGCCGTCGCTGCAGTTGACCCTTGCCATCGCTGCGGCTAGCCGATCTGATTGACCTCCGCCCACCGCGGAATTTACGTGGCGCCACCCGGCGGGCTGAAACACAACAGGAGGTTTTCCCGATGTCCAGTGCTGGTCCTGGGGGAGAGCCGGCCACGCTCGACGCGGTGCAGACAAGCGACCAGATACCGACCGAACCGGTCAGCGAGACAACTCTTGGTGTGGCTCAGACGCCCAGCAGGAAGAATGGGGCTATCTCGGGTGAGTCAAAAGCAGGTCGGAGGCATGGGTTCATAAGCCGCCATAGACGCGCGTTCGCCGCGACGATCGTCGTCGCGGCGATTGCCGGGTTCATCCAGTTCGTCGTGCCGCAGCTGAACTCGCTCGGCCCGACTCTGCACCGGCTCCGGACGGCGGATCCGCAGTGGCTCGGGCTGGGCGTGGTATTCGAGGCCCTCTCGCTGGCCGGTTACGTCGCCCTCTTTCGCACAGTCTTTTCCTGTCAAGGAGTGCGTATCGGCTGGAAGGCGAGCTACGAGATAACGATGGCCGGGGTCGTGGCGACCAAGCTGTTCGCGGCGGCGGGCGCCGGCGGGGTGGCCCTGACGGTCTGGGCGCTCCGAGCTGCCGGTCTCAGCGCGCGGAGTGTGGCCAGACGCGTCCTGGCCTTCGAGTTCTTCCTCTATGGAGCCTATGTGGGCGCCATCGTGGTCATGGGCTTTGGATTGCGCAGTGGTCTGTTCGCCGGGGATGCCCCTTGGACGCTGACCCTCGCTCCCGCCGTCCTGGGCGCAATCGCGATCCTGCTCCTGCTCTCGATCCGCGCGCTGCCTTCGGACTTCGAGCGGCGCATCAAGCCACTCGCCGAGGCGCGCCGCGGACGACGTCTATTGGCGAGATTGGCCAGCGCCCCGTGGGCGGTCCATAACGCGCTGGGCATCAACTTCTCTCTGATCCGAGAGCGCAAGGTAGGGCTCATCGGGGCGATCGCCTACTGGGGCTTTGACATCGCCACGCTCTGGGCGTGCTTTCACGCCTTCGGGTCGCCCCCGCCGCTGGCGGTGATCGTGATGGCCTACTTCATCGGCGCCCTGGCCAACACGCTGCCCATACCCGGCGGCTTGGGTGGCGTCGAGGCGGGCATGGTCGGCGCCTTCCTCGCCTTCGGTACCCACGGCAGCCTGGCGATTCTCGCCGTCCTCGCTTACCGCGCGATCTCGTTCTGGCTGCCCACCGCTCCGGGCGCGGCAGCTTATCTCCAGCTTCGCCGCACCGTCGGGGCCTGGAGGGCCGAGACCGACCGGCACGAGCGCACGGCCAGCCCAGCCGGCGAGCTCATCTAGACCGGCTGTGAATCGGGCCGGAGCTGTGTCGCAGTGGAGCCGCCGCCCGCTGGGTCCGGGCGGCGATGATCTCGGCCAGGACGGAGACGGCTGTCTCCTCGGCGGTGCGGCTCCCGATGTCAAGGCCGCACGGAGCATGAATGCGGGCAATGTCGGCGTCGGTGGCGCCGGCACGACGGAGGCGGGCCTCACGGTCAGCCGCCGTCGTGCGGCTGCCTAGGGCGCCGATGTAGCCGGCGTCGGTTTGCAGGGCGGCGAGCAGCGCGGGCTCATCGAACTTGGGGTCATGGGTGAAGACGAGCACCGCGTCACGCGGGCCCAACTCGACGTCGCGCAGCACATCCTGCGGCCACCCCACGACCACACGGGCGGCGGAGGAGAACCGGGCCGAGCGAGCGAAGCGGTCTCGGGCGTCGCAGATTGTCACCTCGTAGCCGATCTGGGCCGCAAAAGGCGCCAGCGCGGCCGAGAAATCAATCGCGCCGATGATGAACATCTGCGGCGAAGGGGCGTAGGCGCGGATGTGGACCCGGAGTTCGTCGCCGAGCGTCGCACCGTCAGAACCGAAGCGCCGAACGGTGCTCTTTCCCTCTTCGAGCAGTCCCTGAGCCTCACGGGTGACATTGCGATCGAGCAACGGGGAATGCCCGAGCGCTCCCACGGGCTCACCGTTGATGATGGCCAACCGGGCCCCTGCCGTCTCGCCGTCGAGCAGCGTGGCGATGGCCGCCGGGCGTCCCTCAGCATGCGCCTTCAGGGCGGCGCCTTCGACCTCTCCGGCCTGATCGTCGGGCGCGCAGACGAAGATATGCACGATCCCGCCGCACATCAGGCCCACCGTCCCGGCCAGCTCGTCGGAGATCCCGTAGGAGAGCAGCTTGGCGCCGGCGCGTCCGTGGAGGATCGCTTCGGCCTCCTCGACGATCGCTCCCTCCACGCAGCCGCCGGTTATCGAGCCCTCGATGTTGCCGCGCTCGTCGACCAGCATCATGGCCCCGACGGGTAGCGGGGCCGAGCCCTCGACTTCGACCAGCAGGGCTTGGACAAAGCGGCGATCCTGACCGAGCCAGGCGACGGCGAGGTCCTGGGTTGCGTTGAGGCTGGCCGAGTCGATCATCGCGGGGACGCAGTCGAGGATACGGCGCCGCTGAGGAGGAATCGGTGGCCGGCGAGCAGGGCTTCGATGGGGCTAGCCCGCACCCCGGGTTGATCGCCGGGCATGAGGACCAGTCCCTCTGACCGGTCCACGACGGCGCTCAGGGCGGCGGCAATCGATGAGGAGCAGCCGTCCCCGAACGACGGGTTCTCGACCGCGGTCGCGCCGTCGAAGTCAATCCGCTCCCGAACCTCGGGAGCGTGGCCTCCGAGCACGCAGAGGAGCTGCTGAAAACGACAGCTGCGCGCCGTCTGGAGCACGCGGTCGAGAAGCGGAAGCGATCCATAGGGCAACAGCTGCTTGGGTTGACCCAGGCGCTTCGAGCCGCCAGCCGCCAGCACCAGTCCGGTGATCGGCGGGCTAGCGCGCGACAATCGCGTCGGCGTGCTCGCGGGCATAGCGATCGCGGCAGCCCTCAGCGCAGAAGTAGACGGCCTCCCCCCCGACCAGCAGCTGCGGCGTCGCCGCGGTCACGGCTACCTCCATGCCGCACACCGGATCGATCGCGACCGTCACCGCCGAGGGCGCGGTCACCTCGGTCTCTGGCCGCTGGGGTTCCGGATGTGAGTGCGCCTGGGTGACGATCTCGGCCAGGATCGAGATAGCAATCTCGGCCGGCGAGCGCGCGCCGATGGCCAGGCCCGCCGGAGTGTGCAGCTGCGCGCGGAGCTCCTCGGCGACGTCAAGCGTCGCTCGGACGACGGCGCCGCGCTTGGTGCTGGCGACCAGGGCCACGTAGGGAACGCCGGCCTTCAACGCTGCGGCCAGCACCGCCTCCTCTTGGCTGCCGTGTGAGGCCACGATCACCGCCGCGGCACCGCTCACTGCGTCGGTGTCCTCAGCGCGGGTTCGGTGGCAGCCGTAGTCGGAGGCTCCAGCAGCCCGTTCCAGGGCTCGGGCGATCGGCGAGTCGCCGACGATGACCATCCGGGCCGCCGGCAGGTGAGGCTCTAGGAAGATCTCCAGCGAACCGCCGCTCAGGCACGGATTGCGTTGCACGACCGCGCTGTCGATCGATTCCGACGGGTCTTCTTCCTCGTCCTCGCCGGGGACCAGGCGCAGCAACAGAGGCTCTCCGGTTTCCAGCGCCCGCAGCGACTGGAGGCGAACCGAGGAGGCGGCGCAGACGCCGCCGACGAACCCATCGATGGTGCCGTCGGACAGGACCAGGGCCGCGTCTCCGAGCCGGACGCTGGTCGGCCGACGCGCACGGACCACAGTGGCCAGGACGAAGGGCTGGCGCTGGGCGGCCAGCTGCTGCATGCGAAGGGCCAACTCCTGGGTGATCATCTTCGCGTTCTCACTTCACTGCATAGGGTGGCAGACCCGCAATGTGGGGCCACTCAGCCTCCTCTACGGGGACGCCGGGCGGCCTGGACGGGAAGCTCGGCGGAGATGTTGACCGTCCGGCAGCGGGCGCAGCGGACTCGGACTCGCCGGGTCATGTACTGAGGGTCCATCCCCGCGGCGAGCAGGCTGCCGCAGGAGACGCAAACGTAGTCATATTCACCGTTGCCGCGGAAGACCGGCCGGCCGGCGCTCTCCTGAACCGCGGTGCCGCCATCCACGGGAACCTCGCCCTCCACCACGGCTCGCATCTTTCGCACGGTCATGACGCCTGGGCTCACATCGTGGCAAGCTTCTGAGTGAAGTCCTTGATCAGCGCGCCGAGCACCGTCGAGACGACGCCCTCGCCCATAGATGCCGCCTTGCCGGTGATCTGCGCGGCGGTGTGAAGGTTGCCTCCGCCGTCGGCCAACGTGAACACCACGTCGGCATTGGCGTGTCCCTGCCCACCGGCCTCTCGGGACTTGACCTGCATAACGGCTCGGTGCTGCTCGGCGTCCTGCTCGACGACACTCACTGTGCCGGTGAACTTCATCGACATCGCGCCCATCTTGATCTTGATCTCCGCCTTGACCGATTCGGGGCTCGTCTTCTCCAGAACCGAGCCGCCCTGCACGCAGCCGATCAACCGCTCGAGATCGAGGATGGCACCCCAGCTCTCGTCAATTGGTTTGGACAGAGTGAACTGATGGTCGAGCTCAACCACGTTCGGCGCTCCTTTCGCTTGTAGTGTTTGGGTGACGGCTGTCGGCCAGGAGAGGGTGAGGGCTTCGGATGTCAATCGAGCCGGGTGCGTACAGGCTGGGACCGGAGAACGCCACGCTCTCCGTGCGGACCGGTCGGCGCGGGGCGATCGCCAAGGCGGGACACGATCTCCTGATCGAGGTCGGTGCCTGGGGCGCCGCGGTCCAGATCGGCGCCGATCCGCAGGCGACCGTGCTCGAGCTCACGGCGGATGCAAAATCGCTCCGCGTGCGCGAGGGCAGCGGTGGAATGAAGGCGCTCGACGAGGACGACAAGGCCAGTATCGGCCAGACGATCAACGACGAGGTCCTGAAGGGCACGGCGATCGTCTTTCGCTCGCGCTCGGTGGAGTCCAGCGGCGAGGAAAAGCTGAACGTGAAGGGGGATCTGGAGCTCGCGGGCACGGTCAGCCCGATCGAGTTCGAGATGACCGTGCCGGACGACGGGCACCTGACCGCTAGCGCGATCGTGAAGCAGACGGCATCGGGCATGAAGCCGTACACGGCGTTGTTCGGGACGCTCAAGGTCGCCGACGAAGTCAAAGTCTTCATCGACGGCCGCCTGACCCTAGTCTGAGTCACGGGCTCGGGGCACTAGTCGCGGTACACCGTCTGGGCGTCGAGGCCGCCCTCGACGCCGGGCGGCAACGCGCCCGTGCCATGGGCGTACATGGCCAGATCGGCGATGGTTCTCGATGACGTTTCACCGTCAGGGCCGATGAAGGCCCCGTCGCGCCACTGGAGCGTGTCGGCGGTTCTCTCCAGTGCCGCTCCGGCCAGCAGCTGGGCCTTGGCGAGGATCTTCCCGGTCGCGCTGCTGACCGCGTCCGCGGTCCCGCTCGAGGGGGAAGTGTTGAACCCGTGCCCGGTGCCGAAGCGATCGGTGTCGGCGGGAACGACCTTGACGTCGAGAGCGGGGACGCCGAGCTGCTCGGCGACCAGCTGCGCATACTCGCCCTCCCTGCCGTCGGCCTCGGTGGTCAGGCTGAGCACCATCTTTCCGGTTGGGTGCACCCGCAGGAACACCGCCCGGTAGGCCTCATTGGCCATCTTCTAGAACCTCCTGGTCAGAGACGATCGATCCGGTCATCGGTTGGGCTCGGTGGCGGCGCCATCGGTGGCGCTGGCCAGGCGCTGGCGGGCCTGGTGCGCGGTCAGGGCGTTGTGCTGCTCCAGATCGCAGAAGCTGGGCTGCGGGCCCCCGAGCACATGCGGGGGGACCGCGGGCCGCTTGCAGCCGGGGTAGATGCAGATCTTCGGGGACTGCTCGCGGCCGCTCATGGGCTGCCCCACCCCGGACTGGTCTTGCCGCGGCTGGGCCCGTAGCCACTCGGCATGGCCACCGAACTACCGGGCACCGGTGTGGCGCTCGCCCAGCTCTCCTGGGCTGCATCGGGCTCGGCGATCAGTTCGGGCGCCCGCCAGCTCGCCTCCGGCGCGCGGTCACGCCATGGCTCCGCGCCGATCGCGTCGACGACCTCGAGCAGCGCCTCGAGACTGTGGCCGCTGACCAGCGCGTCGCAGTGGGGCAGCGCCGCCCTCATGCCACCCGCCTGGGGTGAGAAGCCAGCGGCGGCGACGCGCGGGTTGACCCAGACGATGCGGTAGGCCAGCCTGGCCAGCCGCTCCATTTCCTGCCCGACCAGGCTGGGATCACCCCGCTCCCAACCGTCCGACAGGATCACCACCACCGCTCCCCGGGCCATCCCGCGCCGCCCGTGGCAGTCGTTGAAGGTCTTCAGTGCCTCGCCGATCCGGGTCCCGCTGGACCAGTCCGGAGCCGTGGCCGCCGCCTGCTGGATCGCGCGCTCGGGATTGCGTGAATGCAGCGCACGCGTGAGCCGGGTGAGCCGGGTCGCGAAGGCAAAGGCCTCGTTGCGGTTCCCGGCCAGCCCGCCGCCGGCGGCACAACTCATAAACTGCAGATAGGCACGGGCGTAAGGCTCCATCGAGCCCGAGATGTCGCATAGAAGGACGATCCGTCGGGGCACGATCCGCCGGCGCCGGCGCGCCAGCCGGATCGGCTCGCCTCCGGTCCGAAGGGAAGCTCGCAGGGTGCGCCGGAGGTCGATACGCGCGCCATGGCGAAACGGCTCCGCGCGGCGGCTCCGTCTCTGTGGGGCCACCAGTGAGAGCTTGGCCATCAGCCGGTAGAGCTGGGCCAGCTCATCTGGCGCCAGCGCGTCAAAGCGTTTGTCCCTGATGATCTCCTCGTAACTGGCCAGGGTGGGTACCGCTATTGCGTCCTGCGCCGGCCCCTCTCCCGACCGGTCCGGAGCCGGCGATGAGCCAGCTGACCACACATCTGTGGGGTCCTCTTCGGCGACGGCAGGCGGCTCTGAATTAGGGTCACGCTCCGGCGGCGATGGGACCTGCTGAGCGTCCTCGGGCCCAGCCGAGCGGACCGCGCTGCCCGCGCCAAACACCTCGGTGAAGACCGCGTTGAAGGTCTTTATCTGTGCTCGCTCGGAAACGAAGACCGCCCGGGCGGTCCAGTACAGCCGGCGCCGAGCGACCGGGTTGACCACGATCAGGGCCTGGGCAAAGCGAGCCGAGCGCTCGGCCGTCACGGGCACGCCGGCCTCATGCAAGCGACGGCCGAATGCTCCGACGAGCGCGGGCAGATCCAGGTTCACCGTCTCGAGGGCAAACGACGTTCGCGGCACGTCGCTCCTCAGCCTCGCCCGGCGATCAATTGGGCCAGGCCGGTGGCCCTGACAACCTCTTGGTCCTCGCGGTACTTGAGGACCGAGCCCAGTGTGCGATCCACCGTGGCGACATCGAGTCTCTCTACACCAAGAATGTCCAGCGCGGAGAGCCAATCGATGGCCTCGGCAATCCCGGGTGGCTTTTGCACGTCCGAGCCGCGCATCCGCGATACGGCGTCCGCTACCTGTACCGCGAGCGTTGCCGGCGCTCCCTTCACCCGTCGGCGGATGATGTCGATCTCACGGTCGGGACTGGGGTAGTCGATCCAGTGATACAGGCAGCGTCGCTTGACGGCGTCGTGGAGATCGCGTGTGCGGTTGGAGGTGAGCACGATCACCGGGGGATGCGTGGCGTGAATGGTTCCGAGCTCGGGGATCGTCACCGTGGCCTCGGCCAGGAGTTCGAGCAGGAAGGCTTCGAAATCATCGTCGGCGCGGTCGATCTCGTCAATCAGCAGCACGGCCGGGCGCGGTCCCGGGTGCTGGAGAGCGCGCAGGAGTGGACGCTTGATCAGGTAGTCGGCGCCGAACAGATCCTCTTCGCTCAGCTCGGTGCCGCGGGCCTCGGCGAGGCGGATCGACAGCAGCTGCCTGGTGTAGTTCCATTCATACAGCGCCTCGGCGGCGTCGATTCCGTCGTAGCACTGGAGACGGACCAGCGGGGTATCGAGCACGGCGGCCAGTGACTTACCCGCCTCGGTCTTGCCCACGCCCGCCTCGCCCTCGAGCAGGAGCGGCTGGGGCAAGCGGAGGCCGAGGAAGATCGAGGTCGCCAGCCCCTCGTCCACGAGGTAATCGACACCTCCCAGGCGGCGGGCAAGCGTCTCCACGTCGGGCACCAGATGAGCGATCTCCTCGGTCGGCCCTCCGGGATCGGACCCGCCCTGAGTCATTGCGGCGGTTCGGGGCGGCCTTGCATCGCCGCCCATACCCGCGCCGGCGTGCAGGGCATGTCGACGTGATCCACGCCGTGGGTCTGATGCAGCGCGTCGATGACCGCGTTGACGATCGCCGGCGGCGAGCCGACATTGGGAGACTCGCCGACGCCCTTGGCGCCGAGCGGGTGATGCGGGCACGGCGTGACGGTTGCCCCAAGCTCGAAGTCCGGGCATTCCAGCGCCGTGGGGATCAGGTAGTCCATGAACGAGGAGTTCAGGCAGTTGCCCTCCTCATCAAAGGAGATGAGCTCCATCAACGCGATCCCGATGCCCTCGGCGAGCCCGCCGTGAATCTGGCCGTCGACGATCATCGGGTTGATCCGCACCCCGCAGTCATCAACGGCGATGAAGCGCCGTACGGTCACCTGGGCCGTGTCGGGGTCGATGTCGACGACCGCGATGTAGGCGCCGTAGGGGTAGGTCAGGTTGGGCGGGTCGTAGATGACCTGGCCGTCGAGGCCGCCCTCCAGGCCCTCGGGCATGGGCTCTCCGCTGTAGGCATAGGCGGCGATCTCCTCGATCATCGCGCCCTGCTCGGGATCGCCCTTCACGTACCAGCGTCCCTTTTCCCAGGCCAGATCCTCGGGACGGGTCTCGAGCATGGTGGCGCCAATCAGCCGGGCCTTGTCACGCACCTTGCGTGAGACGACGGCGACCGCAGCACCAGACACCGGCGTTGAGCGGCTGCCGTAGGTACCCAGGCCGTACGGGGTGCGGTCGGTGTCCCCGTGGCGTACCTGCACGTCCTCGGGCGGGATACCGAGCTCCTCGGCGACGATCTGCGCGAACGTGGTCTCGTGGCCCTGCCCCTGGGTCTGGGCGCTGATCGAGACCACCGCCTTACCCGACGGGTGCACGCGCAGGTCGGCTCCGTCGTTCATCGACATTCCGAGGATGTCCATGTGCTTGCGCGGGCCGGCTCCCACGCCCTCGGTGAAGAAGGAGACACCGATGCCCATCAGCTCCCCACGCGCCCGCTTCTGCGCCTGCTCGCGCCGCAGGTCCTCATAACCGGCGATGTCGATCGCCACCTTCATCGTCTCGGCGTAATTGCCCGAGTCATACGTCCAGCCCGTGGTCGTCTCGTAGGGAAACTGTTCGGGGGCGATGAAGCTGCGCATGCGCAGGTCGATCTGGTCGACGCCCATCTCCAAGGCGAGCGCGTTGACCATCCGCTCGACCAGGTACACGGCCTCGGTGATCCGGAATGAACACCGGTAGGCGACCCCTCCCGGCGCCTTGTTCGTGTAGACGGCCTTGACCTTCACGTGCGCGGCTTGAAGGTCGTAGGAGCCGCAGCAGATGTGGAAGAAGCCGGCTGGGAACTTGGTCGGCTGGGCGGTGGAGTCAAAGGCCCCATGGTCGGCGATCACGTCCACGCGCAGGCCGGTGATCTTGCCGTCCTTGGCGCACATGTCCGCGTGCATCACGTAGTCGCGAGCAAAGCCGGTGGACATCAGGTTCTCGGAGCGATCCTCGATCCACTTGACCGGAACCCCGGCCACGATCGAGCCGGCGATCGCGCACACGTACCCCGGGTACACCGGCACCTTGTTGCCGAAGCCACCGCCGATGTCGTTGCAGCGGATGCGGATCATGTGCTCGGCCAGACCGGCCACGTGCGCGTACACCGTGCGGTGCACGTTCGGCGCCTGGTTGCCGTTGTAGATGTTGAGCTGCCCGGTCTCCGGGTTGAAGTCGGCGATCATGCCGCAGGTCTCGAGCGGGGCGGGATGGCAGCGCGGGTAGATGATGTCCCGACTGACGATCGTGTCCGCTTCGGCGAAGGCCCGGTCGGTGGCCTCCTCATCGCCGGCCTCCCAGGTGGGGCTGGCCAGGTTGTCGAGCTGGCCTTCCTTGTCGTCTCGGATCAGCGGGGCGTCGGGATCGAGGGCCTTGCGGGCGTTGACGACGGCCGGCAATGGCTCGTACTCGACATCGATCAGCGCCAGCGCATCGCGGGCCGTGTACTCGTCGGTGGCGATCACGAACGCCACCTCCTGGCCTTGGAAGCGGACCTTGTCGCCGGCCAGGACGGCCTGAGTGTCGTAGGAGATCGTCGGCATCCAGGCCAGTCCGAGCGTCTCGAGATCCTTGGCCGTGATGACCGCCGCCACACCGGGGTGCTCGAGCGCCGCCGAGGTGTCAATCGAGACGATCTTGGCGTGCGCGTAAGGGCTGCGCAGCACCGCACCATGGACCATGCCCGGCAGACGAATGTCGTCCAGGTAGTTGCCCTGGCCGCGGATGAAGCGAGCGTCCTCCTTGCGCTTGAGGCGGCCGAAGCCGATCGGGCGCTCCCGACTGGGGCTGGGCAGGTTCTCGAGCGTGGCCATCAGCCGTGTCTCCTGGATCGGGGCACTAGATCTCCTGTCGGGTCGTGGCTTCGTGCTCGGCCGCCCAGCGCACGGCGGCGACGATGTTCTTGTAGCCGGTGCAGCGGCAAATGGCGCCGGAGATCGCCGTCCGGATCTCGTGCTCGGTGGGGTCGGGGTTCTCGTCCAGCAGCGCGCGAGCGGTCATCAACATCCCCGGAGTGCAGAACCCGCAGTGCAGCGCATGCAGCTCATGGAAGCCCTCCTGAACCGGATCAAGCCGTCCGTCGACCTCCAGTGACTCGACGGTGCGGATCTCGTGTCCCTCGCACATCGCCGCCAGCGCGGTGCAGGACTTGATCGGTTGGCCGTCCATCAGCACGACACAGGCTCCGCAGTTGGAGGTGTCACAACCCCAGTGGGTGCCGGTCAGTCCCCGGGTCTCGCGGATGAAGTGCACGAGCAGCTGGCGCGGCTCAACCTCCCTCGAGACCGCCTGGCCGTTGATGGTGATCGTCACCTGCATCAGCCCGCCTCCTGTCGCAAGGCTCGGGTCGCGGCGCGCCGCAGCGCCCGTCCGGCGAGCACGCCGGCCAGGTGGCGCTTGTAATCGACCGGCCCGCGCCCATCGGCTGACGGCGAGCAGTCGGCGGCGGCGATCTGCGCCGCTTGGCCGAACAGCTCCTCCGAGGGCGCGGAGCCACGCAGGAGTTCCTCGGCCCGGGTGACATGGACTGTCGTGGGGCCGACCGCACTGAGCGCCAGCCCAACGTCGGCGATCCTGCCGCCATCGATCCAGACCGCGGCCGAGGCGGCGGCTATCGCCCAGTCGCCCGCTCGCCGCTCAACCTTCTCGTGCGCACTGCCACCGCCCGCGCGCAGCGGAATGCGGACCTCGGTGAGCATCTCCCCGTCGCCGACCGCGGTCATGTAGGGGCCGAGGTGAAATTCGTCCATAGCCACGACGCGCTCGCTGTCGACGCTGCGGATCACGACCTTGGCCTTGACCGCGGAGCACACCGCGCTGAGATCTTCGGCCGCGTCAGCCTGGCAGAGGCTTCCACCGATCGTTCCGCGGTTGCGCACCACGGGGTCGGCGATGACCTGCTCGGCGTCGGCGAACAGGGGGAAGTGACGCGCGAGGAGCTCTGATCGCAGGAGCTCAACGTGTCGGGTCAGCGCCCCGATGCGGATCTCGTTCTCCGTCGGGCGGATGTAGGACAGCTCAGCGAGATCATTGATGTCGATCAGGTGCTCAGGCTGGGCCAGGCGGAGCTTCATCATCGGCAGCAGGCTGTGGCCTCCGGCGATGATGCGGGCCTCGGAGCCGAGCCTCTGCAGCGATGCGATCGCGCCCTCCACGCTGGTCGCCCGCTCGTACTGGAACGGTGCCGGTGTTTGCACCTCAACTCCTTTCCGGAGCGAGTGGCATCCGTTTGCGGGGGCCGCCGACCTCTTCGTCGGGGTCGTACTGCACGGGTGAGTTCGCGCCGATGACCGGTGAACGGGGCAGGCTCTTCGGTCGGACGGGACGGCCGTCCGGGTATAGGGCCCGAGCGGCGGCGCTGCCGTACGGCGGGTTGCGCAGCGCCGGGCCATTGGGTGAGGCGGCCGCGATGGGGGCCTCGCGGCCGAGACGAGCCAACGTGAGCGTTCCCTGGGTGTAGACCTCACCGATGCGCGGCGCCTTGATCGTGCGGCTGTCGGGAAAATTGCGCAGCCCCCGCGCCGCGGCACCTGGATACAGGCCGTCGATCAACCCGACGGCGTCGCGGAGCCCCGCCTTCTTGACCAGCAGGCCCTCCAGCAGGTCCACGCCGGCGTCAAGGTTGCCATTGATGTCACTCACCACGTCCTCGACCGGCGCGCTCTTCTCGATGATTCCCATCACCCCAGCGATGGCTTCATCCAGCCCCGAGGTGATCTGGCGCAGGGCCAGGATCGTGGCCACCAGGTAGTAGACGACGACGGCGACGATCGCCACCACGGCAATGATCATGACCACACCCGCTGCCGGCATCGCTCACGCCTCCTTCGCGTCATCGAGAATCACGACCAGCGAGCCGCCGTAGTCGGCGGCCGCGGCGATCGTCTTGGCCACCTGCTCCTGGGTGGTGAGCAGCAGCGGCACCGCATCCAGGTCCTTGGATCCGGCTCGAGCGGCCGCGGCGATCCTGGTCACACTGGGGACGATCCCGTTAGCGGCGTTCACAACGCCTCGGAGCAGGAACACAACAATCGGTAGCACTACGAGCAGCAGGGCCGCGTCGCCGATCCATTCGAAGATCATCGCGGCCTCCTCTCAGCCACGATGGCCGCCTTGAGGGCAATCCCCGGGAACGCGGCGACGATGGTCTCAAACCGCGCGTTGATCGCCTTGACGGCGGGCTCGAGGGGACGCAGGTGCTCTGACTCGACGCCCTCCAGCGCCGCCGCCAGCGTGGCCAGCTTCTCGGACGTGGACTCGAGCGCAGCCCGGATCTGGATCAGCGCCCCGGCCAGCACGGCGACGATGACCAGCGCCAGGAGCACGCTCAGGATGGTCAGCGTGGTGGAACTCATGCGGGCCCTCCTTCGCTCGCGGCGGCGCCGAAACCGTCGGTGAGCGCATTCATGTAGCCGTCCTGGACCACCGCTTCCTCCACGATCAGCCCGAGCACCGGCGCGGTGGCCTGCAGCTGGGGAATGCTGGCCGTGTTAGCAGCGACCTTGCCCGCGACCTCGAGCAGCGCGCCGGCCGATTTATTGATGTCGTTGACGGTCCGGATCAGCACCGCCAGCAATGCCGCGACGGCCAGCGCGGCGATCAGTCCGATGATCAGCCCGATCTCCCATGCACCGTGATTTGAGAGCGACGCGAAGGCGACCATCACTTGCCCACCGCGACCTTTCTCAGCGCCCGGGCCGAATGCAGGATCCTGACCCCGGAGTCGTTGATCTGACCGACCCCGTCCAGCGCATCGGTCTGTGCACGCACCCGCTCGACGCCGCCGACGGCGGTTCGCGCCTGCCCGGCGATCCGCGTGGCCAGCAGCACGATCGTGATCACGATCGCCGCGGCCACCAAGACCACGAGGACACCGAGCACCAGCCCGATCGTCCATCCGGCCGACGCACCGACAACAACGATGGTCATGTGCACTCCCTCACTCGGTGAGCCACAGGGAGGCCCGTCGGACGCGTGGCCGACGACGCTCTCCTCTCGGTCAGGGATTCTGCCGCGAGCGGCACCCCGGCGCAACTCGTCGCCCTGATTAGCCACCTTCGCGGGCCGAGTAGGACCGGACCGCCAGGTACCCGGCAGAGGGGAGAGGTGCCTCAGCTGTCAAAGCCCAGCCCCAGGCGATCGAGCAACCCCAGCCACAGGCCTCGTCGTCCCTGACGACGGTCGGCGGCGGCGAGACGGTTGCGGGTGAGCTGGATGATGGCTGAGCGCAACGGCTCGGGCGGGAAGGGGACGGGATGGTGGCGCACGTAGCGCAGGCGCGTGAGATCGGTGTCACGCCCGTCAACCAGATCGAGGGCGACGCGGGCGCCGAACCGTGAAGCAGCGACGCCAAGGCCGGTATAGCCGGCGGCGTAGGCCACCCGTCCCCCAAGTGTCGTCCCGAAGAAGACCGAGAACCGGCTGCAGGTGTCAATCGCTCCGCCCCAACGATGGGTGAAGCGCAGCCCGCGCAACTGCGGGAAGGCGGTGAAGAAGTGTTGTGCGAGCCGCGCAAACGTGGGCTCGTGGGTATCGAGCCCGGCATCCACCGGGCCGCCGTAGCGGTAGACGGCGTCATAGCCGCCCCACAGGATCCGGTCATCAGCGCTGAGGCGGTAGTAGTGAAACTGGTTCTGGAGGTCGCTCAGGCCCTGCCGATCTTGCCAGCCGATCGCTTCGCGCTGTTCGGGACTGAGCGGCTCGGACATCAGCGCGTAGTCGTAGACCGGGGCCACGTAGCGGCGAATGGTGCGGATCGGTGACGGATAGGCGCTGGTGGCCACCAGCGCGCGGCGGGCGGCGAGTGTTCCTCCCGGGGTCCGGAGACGCAGCCCCGGTCCGGTCGGCTCGATCGCCCGTACCGGTGTTGATTCGAACATTCGCACTCCGGCTCCTTCAGCTGCGGTTCGCAGCCCGTCAGCCAGCTTGCCGGGATGGACCAGAGCCGAGCCGGTGCGCGTCCAGAGCCCGCCCAGGTAGGTGGGCGAGTGAACCGATGCCTGGGCCTGCTCGGCGTCCCAGATCTCCACCTCGTAGCCGTAGCGGCGAGCCAGCTCCGCCTCCTCCTGGAGCCAGGCCAGCTCGTGGGGCGCGAGGGCGAAGGTCACGTCCCCCGAGGTCTCAAAGTCGGCCTGAACGCCGTGGCGGTCCAGATCGGCG
This sequence comes from Solirubrobacteraceae bacterium, assembly GCA_039922645.1. Lineage (GTDB taxonomy): Bacteria > Actinomycetota > Thermoleophilia > Solirubrobacterales > Solirubrobacteraceae > Palsa-465. Next base: position 16,336 of record JBDTEE010000087.1, read on the forward strand.
ACCAGGCCGTTGAAATTATCTCGGGCCAGCCGCTCCAGGACGTTCATCTCATCGGCGAAGTGGACCTCGCCGTTGCTGAGGCCGTGGGTCAGGGAGGACTGGACGAAGCCGCCGTTGCGACCGCTGGCCCCGCTGCCGCAGCGGTCAGCCTCGAGGAGCACAACGTCGCGCCGCGGATCATCGGCCTTGGCCTGAAGCGCGGCCCACAAGCCGGTGTAGCCGCCGCCCACGATGCACAGATCCGTCTCGGCGTCGCCGTCGAGCGCGGAGTGCGATTCCCGCACCGGAAGGTCATCGAGCCAGAAGCTGTGCGGCGTGGCATCCCGATAGGCCGAGCGATCCTCCTCGGAGGGGGGAGACTGCGGCCAGGTCGAGGTCATCGCCCCAGCTTCCCATGTCGCACCCGCGGTCGGCGATCCGACGGCCCGGGCCCGTTCTGGGCATGATGATCCACATGCGCGAGGAGATCACCCTTCCGGGCCTGGTGTCGATCGAGCACACGTTCACCGTTCCGCTCCGTCACGACCGACCCGACGGGGAGCAGATCGATGTGTTCGCACGAGAGGTGGCCGATCCGGAGGGGCGCGACAAGCCCTTCCTGGTCTACTTCGAGGGTGGGCCCGGCTGCGAGGCGACACGGCCGACCGCGTCACCGCGTGAGCCGGCTTGGGTGGACCGAGCCCTAGCCGATTTCCGCGTCCTTCTCCTCGACCAGCGGGGAACGGGACGCTCAACCCCGGTCGGGACCCTCCCCGGCCGCTCCGCAGAGGAACAGGCGGAGTACCTGGCCTGCTTTCGGGCCGACTCGATCGTCCGTGACGCGGAGATCATCCGTCGCGAGCTTGGAGTCGAGCGCTGGACGGTGCTCGGTCAGAGCTTTGGCGGTTTCTGCGTCTTGGCCTATCTCTCCCAGGCACCCGAGGGGCTGCGCGAGGCACTCATCACCGGTGGCGTGCCGCCGCTGGGCCGGTCCGTTGACGACATCTACGCCCAGACCTACAGGCGGGTCATGGACCGCAACCGCCGCTATCTGGAGCGCTATCCGGGTGATGAGGTGCGCCTGTCCGGGCTCAAGGCGCGCCTGGCGGAGGGGTCCGGCCTCCGGCTGCCTGGGGGCGAGCAGCTCACCTGGCGCCGCTTTCGCCAGCTCGGCGCCCTGCTGGGCATGAGCGATGGGGCCGATCGCCTGCATTACATCCTCGAGCTGGATCCCGACTCCCCGGCCTTCGGGCACGATGTCGTCTCCGCCAACCCGTTCTCGCGCAACCCGATATATGCCGTCCTGCACGAGGCGTGTGGGTGCGACGGCGGTGTCTCTGACTGGTCGGCGCAGCGCATGCTGCCGGCCGAGTTCGAGGACTCGATCCTGCTCACTGGCGAGCACGTCTACCCCTGGATGTTCGAGGACTACTCCGCGCTGGCGCCGCTCCGTGACGCCGCCGAGCTGCTGGCCCGACGCCAGTGGCCGCGCCTCTACGAACCTGAGGTTCTGGCCGAAAACACCGTCCCCGTGGCCGCGGCTGTCTATGCCAATGACATGTATGTCGAGCGCGTCTTCTCGGAGGAGACGGCGGACCAGGTTGGCGCGATGAGCACGTGGCTGACCAGCGAGTACGAGCACAACGGGCTGCGCGCCGACGGGGCCCGGGTTCTCGGCCGCCTGCTGGAAATGGCCCGCGGCCGTATCTGAACCCCAGCAGAGCCGAGCGGCGTCTGTTTGAGCGCCGGAGACTGGTGTAGCTTGGCGGTGGTGCTCGACGAACCCGCCAGGCCCCTCGATGGCATCCGAACGGCCGGAGATCCGGCGGTTCTGGCCGCGCTCGCCCTGGGCTGGGAGATGGCCGATCTCTACGCCACGCCGGACACTGTGGCGACGTCGGGTGGTCTTGTCACGGAGCATCTCCCCGCGGTCTCGGAGCTCAGCTTCGCCGAGCGCACCGGTGTGGCCGCGGCCAAGCTGACCGCCTTACTGGACCGTGCGCTGGGCCTTTCCCCCGGTGAGAGTCGGCTCGGGACGCGCGCGCTGCGGGACCTCCCCGACGGAGACGTCGCCGCCCTGCGCCGGGCGATCTACGCCTTGCACGTCGAGATGATCACCCAGTTGGAAGCTCGCGACGGCACGCTCTCCCGCGCCTATGACGTCGGCCGCTCGCTGGCCGAAACCTCGCGCAACCCACACGACCTGGGCGTCCTCATGGATCGTCTGGACCCGGCGCGAGTGCTGCCCATTGAGGCCGGCCTCGCCGACCTGAGCTCCAAGCTGCCCCCGCATGCCGCAGCGGCCGTCGCCGCCACGCTCGCCCAGTGGCGCGACTGGACCTCTGACGCGCGCGCTCGCGAGGATCTGGATGGTGTCCGCGGCGCCTTGGCGCGGCAGCGTTCCCTTTGGCACGCCCTCCTATGCGGCGAGAAGGAAGCCCGCCAGATGCTGGACCCCGACACCGTGGTGGCGGCCTCGGTTCGCCATGCCAGCCGGCTGGGCACTCTCATCCGCGGGCTGACCGGGGCCTACCTGCCCGCTCTGGCCGCGCTTGTCCTCTCCGTCGTGCTGCTGCTCTGGACGATTGTCGACCAGACCCCGATCGCCACGGTGATCGCCGCGCTGGGGGCGCTGGCGGCGACCATGATTGGCATTCGCAAGAGCCTGGACCTGACCGCTCAGGACACGATCGATGAACTTCGCGGGGGACTCTGGGAAGCCGAGCTCGACGCCGCCGTAGCTCAG
>JBDTEE010000088.1:0-6254 GCA_039922645.1 Solirubrobacteraceae bacterium
ATGGCTCGCACGCTGTTCGGCGAGAACGAGTTCTTCGAGATCTTCGTCGACACGCCCCTGGCCGTGGCTGAGCGACGTGACACCAAGGGCTTGTACAAGAAGGCCCGGAGTGGCGAGCTGCAGAACTTCACCGGCATCGACTCTCCGTATGAGCCACCCGAGCGGCCCGAACTGCGCCTGCTCACCAACGAGATCTCCGCCGAGCAGGCGGCGGGGGATGTGGTCAAGCTGCTGGAGGCGCGGGACCTGCTGCCGCGCAGCTGATCCGCTACTCGGCGGGCGCCGCAGTGATCACCGCGATCGTGTCGCCCGTGGCCACGGAGGCGCCGACGGCGATCGGGAGCTCGGCCACCTTGCCCGACTTGTGGGCGGTGATCTCGTTCTCCATCTTCATGGCCTCGACCACAGCGATCAGGGCGCCCTCCTCGACATCCGCCCCGGACTCCACGGCCACGCGCAGGACAGTGCCCTGGATGGGCGAGGTCAGCGTGTCCCCGCCGCCTGCGCCCCCGCCGCCCGAGCGTTCGCGGCGCGAGGGACGGCGAGCGGCGGCAGCCACGCCGGCGCCGTTGACCGGGGCCGGCGCGCCGGCGCCCTCGCGAAGCGGCGGGCCGATGACCTTCACGGCAAAGCGCTTGCCGGAGACCTCGACCGTGTAGCCATGCTCGACCCGCTCCGCTTCGCCATCCTCGCCCTCGGTGGCGGGCGTCTCAGCGGGGACGGCCAGTCCCTTCAGCCACTCACGGTCCTCGATCAGGTCACGGCAGGTCTCGGCGGCCGCCCACTGATCGCTCTTCATGATCGCCTGATGGAACGGGATCAGCGTCTTTAGCTCACCGATCTCGTACTCGCTCAGCGCCCGGAGCATGCGCCGGGTGGCCTGCTCGCGGTCGGCATCCCAGACGATCAGCTTGGCCACCATCGGGTCGTACATGGGCGAGATCTCCGAGCCCGGTCCGACCCCTGAGTCGACCCGAACACCCGGACCGGCGGGCTCGCGGTAGGCGCCGATCCGCCCCGGCGCGGGAGCGAAGTTCTTGCTGGCATCTTCGGCGTTGATGCGGCACTCGATGGCGTGACCGCGGATCTCCAGGTCCTTTTGGGCGATCGACAGTTTCTCGCCGGCGGCGACCCGGATGCCCTCCTTGACGATGTCGATCCCGGTCACCATCTCGGTCACGCAATGCTCGACCTGGACGCGGGTGTTCATCTCCAGGAAGAAGTACTCGCTCTTGCTGTCGTTCTCCTGGAGCAGGCCCTCGATCGTGCCGGCGCCGGTGTAGTTGACGGCCGCCGCTGCCTCGGTGGCGATCTTGCCGATCCGCGCGCGCAACTCGTCGTCCACGGCGGGTGCCGGTGACTCCTCGATCAGCTTCTGATGGCGGCGCTGCAGCGAGCAGTCGCGCTCGCCGAGATGGATCACGTTGCCGTGCCCGTCAGCCAGGACCTGGACCTCGACGTGCCGGGGGTCGGGCAGGTAGCGCTCGAGGTAGACGGTGGCATCGCCGAAGAACTTCTCCCCCTCGCGGGCGGCGCCCTCGAAGGCATCCTTCAGTTTGTCCTCGGAGAGGGCCACGCGGAACCCCTTCCCCCCGCCGCCGCCGGCCGCCTTCACGGCCACCGGATAGCCGATCGTGTCGGCGATGATCTTCTGCGCCGCCTCGATCGTCTCGACCGGCTCGGTGGTGCCGGGCACGATGGGCACTCCGGCTTTGGCCATCAGCTCGCGGGCGCGGGTCTTGGACCCCATGGCCTCGATCGCTGAGGCGGGTGGGCCGATGAACACCGTCCCGGAGTCCTCCAGCGCCTTGGCGAAGGCCGCGTTCTCGGCCAAGAAGCCGTACCCAGGATGAACGGCCTCGGCCCCCGACTGCTCGATCACCTCGAGCAGCTTCTCGATGTTCAGGTAGCTCGCGCTGGCCGGACCGGGTCCGAGCAGGTAGGCCTCGTCGGCGCGCTGCACATGCAGGGCATCGCGATCGAGCTCGGAGTAAACCGCCACAGTGGCGATGCCGAGCTCCTCGCAGGCGCGTATGACTCTTACCGCGATCTCGCCGCGGTTGGCGATCAGGACCTTCGAGAACATGCGGCGGGCACTTTACCGGGGCGGGGTCAGGCGGGCCGTACGGCGCGCCCGGGGCTCAAGCGGTGGCGCTGACCACCATCCCCGCGGCGACGGTGTCGTTGGTCGACTCGTCGATAAGGATGAAGCTGCCGGTGGCGCGGTTGCGATCGTAGGTGTCGAGGACCAGGGGCGCGCTGCAGCGCAGACGCACGCGGCCGATCTCGTTCAGCTCGAGCTGAGTTGCCGGGACGTGATCCAGGCTGTTGATATCCACGCGGTACTCGATCTGCTCGATGATCGCCCTCGCTGTACGAGTGGTGTGCTTGATCGTGTACCGGCCGCGGGCGGCAAGCGGAGACTCGCTCATCCAGCAGACCACGGCCTCGAGCTCGCGGGCGCTGACCGGCTGGTCATCGGGCTCGACGATCATGTCGCCTCGGGAAATGTCGATCTCGTTCTCGAGTCGCAGCGCGACCGACATGGTCGGGAAGGCGGCCTCGAGCTCGTCCCCGTAGGAGTCGATCGAGGCGACACGGCCGCGCTGACCGCCGGGGAGAACGACGATTTCACTGCCCGGTCGCAGCACGCCGCCGGCCATCTGGCCGGCGTAACTGCGGTAATCGTGGTGCTCATCATTCATCGGGCGGATGACCCACTGCACCGGGAAGCGCACGTCGTTGAGATTGCGATCGGGAGCGATGACCACGTGCTCGAGGTGGTAGAGCAGCGGCGCGCCGCCGTACCACTGCATGTCGTGGGAGCGGTCGACCACGTTGTCGCCGTTCAGAGCCGAAATGGGGATGAAGGTCATGTCGGGGATCTCCAGCCGCGCCGCCCAGTCCGTCATCTCCTCGAGGATGCTGTAGAAGGCGTCCTCGTCGTAGCCAACGAGGTCCATCTTGTTCACGGCCACAACCACGTGGGGGATCCGCAGCAGCGAAGAGATGAAAGCGTGGCGCCGGGTCTGCTCGCTGACGCCCTTGCGAGCGTCGATGAGCACGATTGACAGGTCGGCGGTGGACGCTCCGGTGACCATGTTGCGCGTGTACTGCTCGTGGCCCGGCGTGTCGGCGATGATGAACTTACGCCTCGGAGTCTGGAAGTAGCGGTAGGCGACGTCGATGGTGATCCCCTGCTCGCGCTCAGCGCGGAGGCCGTCGGTGAGCAGAGCCAGGTTCAAGTAGCCGTCACCGCGCCGCTCAGACGTGGCCTGAACGTGCTCGAGCTGATCCTCGAGGATGGACTTGGAGTCGTGCAGCAGGCGCCCGATCAGGGTCGACTTGCCGTCGTCGACCGAGCCGGCGGTGGCGATCCTCAACAGCTCACTGGTGCGGCGCCGGATCGAGTAGGAGCCGCCGTAGCCGTTGCTCTCGGCGCCGGGCGCCATCATCGCGTCCTGCGGAGCCGAGGCATCAGAAATAACCTTCACGCTTGCGGTCCTCCATCGCCGCCTCGGTCACGCGGTCATCGGCCCGCGTCTCCCCGCGCTCGGTGATGCGGGTGGCGGCGATCTCGGCCACCACTTCCTCAAGCGTGGTCGCGGTGGAGCGCACCGCACCGGTGCAGGTCATGTCACCCACGGTGCGGTAGCGAACCGACTCCTCGAACGTGGTCTCGCCCTCGATCAGCTCCATGAACTCGTTCTCGGCGTAGAGCATTCCGTCTCGGGCAAAGACCTGGCGAGGGTGAGAGAAGTAGATCGAGGGGACCTCGAGGCCCTCCTCACCGATGTACTGCCAGACATCGAGCTCGGTCCAGTTGGAGATCGGGAACACGCGCACGTGCTCTCCCTTGCGGATGCGCGCGTTGTAGATCGACCACAGCTCCGGGCGTTGGCGCTTGGGGTCCCACTGACCAAAGTCATCGCGGAAGGAGAACACCCGCTCCTTGGCGCGGGCGCGCTCCTCGTCCCGGCGGGCACCGCCGAACGCGGCGTCGAACCCGTGCTCCTCGATCGCGTCCAGCAGAGTCGTCGTCTGCAGCCGGTTGCGCGAGGCGCGGGGCCCGGTCTCCTCGGCCACCCGACCTGAGTCGATCGAGTCCTGCACCTTGGCCACGATGAGCCGCTCGCCCAGAGTCTTGACGACCCAGTCGCGGAACTCGATCACCTCGGCGAAGTTGTGGCCGGTATCCACGTGCATGATCGGGAAGGGGAACTTCCCGGGACGGAACGCCTTTTCGGCTAGGCGCAGCAGGATGATCGAGTCCTTGCCGCCGCTGAACAGCAGGACGGGCCGCTCGAACTCCGCCGCCACCTCCCTGAAGATGTGGATCGATTCAGCCTCAAGGGCCTCGAGATGTGACAGCTCGTAATGAAACGGATTCATCGACTCTTCTTCTAAACGCTCAAACGACGTGGATGCCGCACTCGGTCTTGTCCTGACCGGTCCAGCGCCCTTCTCGCCCCGCGCCCGGCTGCGTGCACGGGGCGCATCCGATCGAGGCGTAGCCCTGATCGTGCAACGGATGGTAGGGCAGATCGTGGCTGAAGATGTAGCGCCAGATGTCCTTCTCGGTCCAGTCGGCCAGCGGATTAAGCTTCCAGATGCCCCGGTGCTCATCGTGCTCGATCTTGGGCGTGCCCGCGCGGCTGGGCGCCTGCTCGCGGCGGATGCCGGTGATCCAGGCGTCGGCGTCGCTGAGCCCGCGCTCAAGGGCTTCCACCTTGGCCGCGCCGCAGCAATTGCTGGCCGTCCACGGCTCACCGGGGCTGCGGGCATCCATGACCTCGAAGCTGATCCCGAAGCGCTCCTCGAAGCGCCGCTGGGTCTCGACTGTCTCGGGGAACAGCACGCCGGTGTCGATCGTGAATGCCCGGGGCTCCTGGCTCACCTTGGTGAGCATGTGGATGAGGACCGACTCCTCCTTCTGGAAGGAGCAGGCCATGGTCAGGCGGGACGCGAACTTCTCCACGCCGTAGGCCACCACGTCCTCGGCGGTGGCCTGCTCCAGATCGGGGACGGTCGCGGACATCAGACCGCGCACTCACCCTCGCCACGCTGGACCACAAAGGGGCCCTCACGGTTCCAGTCGATGAATTGGCTCATGTTCTCGAGGTTGAATTCGACCGGCAGGGTTAGATCCTTGACACGGGCCTCGAAGGAGGGCGTGCCGACCCGGTCGACAAACGCGCGGAAGGTCTCACCCTCCTGGCGCTCGGACTCATAGAAGCGTACCCACCGCTCGACAGCCTCAGGCACACGCTTGGCCGGCAGACGCGCCTTGAGGCGCTGGCCATAGCGGACCTCGCCGCCCTCGTAGACCCCGCCAACGTGCGGGATGTAGGCCGGAATGGTGTGCTCCCCGACCTTGATCGAGGCGCCGTAGAAGCCGATGTCGGCGATGTGGTGCTGACCGCAGCCGTTGGGGCAGCCGCTGTTCTTGATGTGGATGCGACGGGTCAGTGGGTCGTCAATCTGCATGTCGGCAATCCGCTCCTGGATGGCCGCGTTGACGCCCATCGAGCTGGTGATGCCGAGCTTGCAGGAGTCGGTACCGGGGCAACTGACCCCGTCGGAGATCTCGTCCGCGCCGGCCTCGCCGAGCTCCAACTCGGCCAGCGCCCGCCACACCTCGTACACCGCCTCATCGCGGACCCAACGCAGAACCAGGTTCTGATGAACGGTCGTCCGCGCGGAGCCGCCGGTGTAGCGGCGCATGATCTCCCCCAGGCCGCGGAGCTGATCCGGAGTGAGGTCCCCGCGGATGACCTTGACCTCCACGGTGCTGAAGCCGGGCTGACGCTGAGAGCCCACGTTGGAGTCCAGGAAGCGGTCGAAGTCGCGCTGGTCGCCGTTGGCGCTGGCCTGGGCGGGCTCGGGCCCCGGGGCGTTGGCCTCCTCATCCCACTCGTACATGATCCCGTCGAGCGAGAAGTCGCCCTCCGCCACCCAGTCGCCCTCGAGTTCCTCCTCGACCTGCTCTCGGAAGGCGTCGATGCCGATCTTGTCAATCAGAACCTTGATTCGAGCCCGGGCACGGTTGACGCGCAGGAAGTCCTGGCGGTCGAAGATCCGCATGCACGCCTCGGTGACCTTGAGGTAGTCGCCGTTGTCGAGCTCGACGAACTCGTACAGGGTTGGTGCAACCCGCGGCATGATCGCGGTCCCGCCGCCGACCTTGACCTCGACGCCGCGCACGCCGTCGCGCACACGGGGGATGAAGGCCATGTCATGGATGCCGGTGATCG
>JBDTEE010000089.1:0-14579 GCA_039922645.1 Solirubrobacteraceae bacterium
CCAGGCTGTAGGACTCCTCGAGTGCGGAATCGGCGTGTCCGAGGGCTCCGGGGAGCTTTCGCAGGACGGCGTCGCTGAGCACCATGGCCGGGAGCTCGCCGCCGGCCAGAACGTAACGGCCGATCGAGACGCGATCAGTGGCGAAGTGCTCGACGATTCGCTCGTCGAAGCCCTCGTAACGCCCGCAGAGCAGGGTTAGGGACGGCTCCGCGGCCAGCTCGTCGACCAGGGAGTCGTCGAGCAGACGGCCGGCGGCATCGAGCGCAATGACCCGGTTCTGCCCACGCCGCGCGACCGGGTCCTGTCCGTAGTGGGCTTGCAGGGCCGCCTCGACCACATCGACCCGGAGAACCATGCCTGCCCCGCCCCCAAACGGAGTGTCATCAACCTGGCCTCCGCTCAGCGGCGTGTGCTCGCGGTAATTGACGAACGACATCTCGTGGCCGTGGGCCCGGGCATTGACCACGTGACGCTGGCTGGAGAACCAGGCGAAGGCCTCCGGGAACAGCGTGAAGACGTCGATCTGCATCGGGCAGGGCCGCCTAGGTCTCGCCGAGAAAATGGAGGTCGACGTCGATCCTCCGGGCCTCGATGTCCACCGAGCGGACCGCGTCGCGAATCAGCGGCACGAGAAGCACGTTTGGCAGGGCTTCCCGTTTGACCTCGAGGACCTCGCAGGACGGGAGCCCGAGCATGCGGGTGACCACGCCGACCGATCGATCTCCGTCCGTGACGGCACATCCCTCGAGGTCGCTTGCCCACCACTCGTCCTCCTCGAGTGCAGACGCCACGTCACGGGGCACGAAGAGCTCCTGGCCGCGCAGCGCCTCAGCCGCCTCGCGGTCCTCGCAGCCCTCCAGGCGGAGGATGGGTCGGGCATCGAAGCCGGCCCGGCGGACGATCCGCCGCTCCTGGTCGGCCACGCGCACCGTCGTCGCGGCGTCGAGCAGATGGGTCACGGGCTGGCCGACGTGGAAGCTCCCGTCAAGGCCGTGCGGGCGACCGATCCGCCCGGCCCACAACCAGGGTTGCGCGTCGCTCAAGCGTCGACGATGTCGACGAACACTCGTCGCTGTTCCTTGGCGGTCGCGGCCTTGATGATCGTACGCAGGGCGCCGGCCGTGCGCCCACCGCGTCCGATCACGCTGCCGTAGTCGCCGTCGGCGACGGAAAGCTCAAGGACGAGGGTGCCGTCGTCCTCCTGCACCTCGTTGATGCGCACATCCTCCGGGTGCTCGACCAGCCCCTTGGCCAGGTACTCGAGCAGCTCCTTCACTAGCGCCTCAGGTGATGTTCTGCGTGCGCAGGAGCTTGCGGACGGTCTCGCTGGGCTGAGCCCCACGAGAAAGCCAGTCGCGGATGCGCTCTTCGTCAAGAACGATTGTCGAGGGGTTCGTCTGAGCGTTGTAGTGCCCGACGGTCTCGATAACGCGCCCATCGCGCTTGGACCGCTGGTCGGCGACGACAACCCTCCAGATGGGGTTCTTGCGGCCGCCGATGCGGGTGAGACGAAGTTTGACTGACATAACGACTGGCGAGGTTAGCGTGCCTGGCGCATAATCGCGCCGAGATCTGGCATCCGGCCCTGCGTGACCTGGCGCATGACCTTGCGCATCTGGTCGAACTGCTTGATCAACTGCTTGACCGCCTGGACGTTGGTTCCCGAGCCGCGGGCGATGCGCAACCGGCGCGATCCCTTGATGAGCTCCGGGTGGCGCCGCTCCTCGGGAGTCATGGAAAGGATGATGGCCTGGAGGCGATCGAACTCCCGCTCGTCCAACTTCACGTCGCGCATTTCCTTGCCCAGCCCCGGGATCATGCCCAGCAACGACTGGAGGGGACCGAGGCGGCGGATCTGACGCATCTGGTCCAGGAAGTCATCGAGGCCGAACTCGGACTTACGGAGCTTGCGCTCGAGCTCAGCCGTCTGCTCCTCGTCGTAGCTGGCCTGAGTCTTCTCGATCAGGGTCATGACGTCGCCCATGCCGAGGATGCGCTGAGCCATGCGATCGGGGTGGAAGCGCTCGAACTGGTCGAGCTTCTCCCCGGTGGAGGCGAACATGATCGGCTTGCCGGTTATGGCCTTGACCGAGAGGGCGGCGCCACCGCGGGCATCGCCATCGAGCTTGGTCATGACCACGCCGTCGAAGTCGACCACGGCGCCGAACTGCTCGGCCACGTTGACGGCGTCCTGGCCCGTCATGGCATCGACCACGAGCAGCACGTCGGTGGGGTTGACGGCCTTCTGGATATCGGCCAGCTCAGCCATCAGCTCCTCGTCCACGTGCAGACGGCCGCTGGTGTCGACGATGAGCACGTCCTTACCCTCGCTCTTGGCCCGGTCAAGCGCCCAACGCGCGATCTCGACCGGGCTGCGGTCGGTGCCCTGCTCGTACACGGCGGCGCCCGCCTGAGCTCCGACCTTGATCAGCTGGTCCACGGCCGCGGGCCGGTAGACGTCACAGGCAGCCACAGCGACCGAGGAGGAGTGCTCTTCGCGCAGGTAGCGAGCCAGCTTGCCGGTCGCGGTCGTCTTGCCCGAGCCCTGGAGGCCCGCCATGAGGACTACGGTCGGCGGACGGGGCGAGAAGGACAGCTCGCGGGCCGCGCCGCCCATCAGGTCGGTCAACTCGTCGGAGACGATCTTGACCACCTGCTGGCCGGGATTGAGCTGGCCGACGATGTCGGCGCCCAGCGCCCGCTCCTTGACCGCCCCGGTGAAGCTCTTGACCACCTTGAAGTTCACGTCGGCCTCCAGCAGAGCCAGCCGGATCTCGCGCATCGCCGCGTTGATGTCGTCCTCAGTCAGGGTGCCCCGGCTGCGAACGTCAGCCAGCGTGGCCTGGAGCTTGTCGGCGAGCGAGTCAAACATGGGCTGCTCAGGCTACTGCGCGTCGCGCGACGCCACTAGCGCCTAGCGCGTCGGCGACTCAGGAGACCAGCGCGCGGGCGAATTCGCCGGCGTCAAAGGGGCGCAGGTCCTCGAGCTGCTCCCCCACTCCGATGAGCTTGACCGGAATCCCCAGTTCATGGGCAATGGCCAGCGCGATCCCGCCCTTCGCGGTGCCGTCGAGCTTGGTCAGGCAGAGCCCGGTGACGTCGACCACCTCGGAGAACAGGCGCGCCTGGCGCAGCCCGTTCTGCCCCGTGGTGGCGTCCACGGTCAGCAGGGTCTCGTGCGGGGCCTCGGGGATCTGCTTGGCGATCACCCGCCGAACCTTGGCCAGCTCGGCCATCAGGTCGTCCTGGGTGTGCAGGCGGCCCGCGGTGTCGACGATGAGCACATCAGCGCGATCGCGGATCGCCACGCTGACCCCGTCATAGGCCACCGAGCCGGGGTCGGCGTCCGGCGCGCCCTTGACGAAGGCCACTCCGGCGCGCTGCGCCCATTGCTCCAGTTGCTCCACGCCGGCGGCGCGGAAGGTGTCCCCGGCCGCCAGGACCACAGACTGGCCGAGCTCGCGGCTCAAATGCCAGGCCAGCTTGCCGATCGTGGTCGTCTTGCCGGTGCCGTTGACTCCGGCGACCAGGATCACCGTCGGATGGGCCCGCAGCTCGATCGTGTCGTTGCCGGTCTGGGCGATCTCGGTGAGGAGCGCGACGAGTCGGTCCGAGAGCTCCTGACCGCCAGTGAGCTTGTTCTCTCTGGCCTCCTGCTCGAGCTGACCAACCACCTGGGCGGTCGTCCTGGCCCCGACGTCGGCGTATATCAGTGCCTCTTCCAGGCGCTCCCACGTCTCGTCGCTGAGGTCCTCGAACAGCGTGGCCTGGATCTCGGACTGGAGGGCTTGGCGCGTCTTGCGCAGGCTCTCCCGCAGTCGGCGCAGACGTCCCACGCGGCGCTCCTCGGTGGCGGGAGCCGAGGACTCGGTCGGCGGTGGGGTGCCGTCGATGATGAACAGATCGCGCCAGTCGCGGGCCATGACGGCGGCGACGTTACCAGCGCCCTCCCCGGGCCTCGGCTACTCAGGCCGCCTGGACCTCGGCCCGGTTGGCCTCGGCCAATCGGCGGGAGATGACCTTGGAGATACCGTCGGAGCCCATCGACACGCCGTACAGCGAATCGGCGGCGTCCATCGTGCGCTTCTGATGGGTGACCACGATGAACTGGGCGCGCGAGGAGTACTGACGCAGGAGAGTCAGGAAGCGATCGATGTTGAGGTCGTCGAGCGCCGCCTCGACCTCATCGAGGATGTAGAACGGACACGGCCGGGCCAGGAAGACCGCGAACAGGAAGGCCAATGCAGTCATCGATTTCTCTCCACCCGAGAGGAGCGACAGCCGCCGGGCCTCCTTGCCGGCCGGGGTGATCTCGATCTCGACCCCGAGCAGGTCCTCGCCCTCGGCCTCCTCAGACTGGGCGGCGTCCTCGGCCGCCTCGGCCTCACCTTCGAGATCGGCCCCGTTGGCTGAGCCCTCGCCGCCCAGGACGCGGGCCGGGCCGGGACGCTCTGAGACCAGGCGCAGGCGGCCGCTGCCGCCGGGGAAGAGCTGAGCGGCCAGCTCCTCGAAGCCGCGGGCGGTGGCGGCGAAGGTCTCCTCGAAGGTGGTGCGGATCTGCCGGTCGGTATCGGCGATGAGCTTCTCCAGCTCACGCAGCGCCGTCTCCAGGTCGGCCCGCTGTCCTTCGAGCTCCTCAACGTGGGCCAGCGCCTCGGCGTACTCCTCCTGGGCCAACGGATTGACCGGCCCAAGTTGCTCGCGCCGGCGGGCCAACCGCTCCAGCCGACCGCGCAGCTGCGCACGCTCTTCCTCAGCCAGATCCTGCTCGGCCGGCTCGGCGGCCAGCTCGAGCCGGGCGGCAAGCTGCCCGAGCTCGGCCTCGGCCTCGGTGGCCTGATCCCGGGAGCGCTGCAGGCGGACCTCCGCGGTGGTCAGGGCCTCATTCTCGCTCTGCAGGCGCGTGTGAAGCCGCGCCTCCTCCTGGGCACAGGCGCGCAGCTCGCCGGCCACGTGCTCGCCCGCCTCGCGGTCGGCGGCCAGGGCGGCATCGAAGGCGAGTAGCTGCTCGGCGATGACCGTGGCCGCCTGCTCCAGTGCGGCGGTGACGGCCGCCACCGCCGGGGCGAGCTCCCGGTCTCTGGTCATGGCCGCTTCCAGGCGCCGCAGCTGGGCCGCACGCTCGTCGCGCTCGCGCTGAGCCCGAGCCAGCATCTGTCGTTCGGCGGCCAGCTCGGCGCCGAGTTGCGAACGGCGACCAGCGTTCGGACCGTCGTCGGGGGCGGCGCGCCGGCGCTCGATTTGGGCAGCGATCCGCCGTTGCTCCTCCCCCGCCTCGTCGAGACTGCGCACGGCCACCCGGTGGGCGGCGGTCAGCTCGTGCCAGGCGCCGTCGGCAGCGGCCGCGGCCTCGGCGGCCTGAGCGAGCCGGCCACGAGCGTCGTGCTCGGCCTGAACGGCGCTCGCGCTGGCCCGCATCAGCTCCTCGCGCCGGTTGCGCTCGGCCAGGACACGCTCCTCCCCCACCGCGGGCGTCTGGCGCAGCTCGCGCGTGCGCGCTGACCAGACGCGGCCCGCACGCGTCACGGCGACCCCATCGAAGTCCGCGGGCAGGCCCTCGAGGCCCTCGACCACCCAGGTCTCGCTGAGCAGGGCTGCCGCCAGCTCGAGAGCGGCAGCGGAACCGCGAACGTGGGCGATCAGGGGCTCGGCGCCGTCAGGGCATGCGCCCGGCGCCCGCGCGTCGGAGTGGGCGCTGAGAATCAGGGTGCGCCCGCCGTCGGCGCCCGCACGGTCGAGCAGGGTCGCGCCATCCTGAACGTGCTCGACCACCGCCGCCCGCAGCCGGCCGTCCAGCGCCGCGGCCAGCGCCAGCTCGTAACCGCGGTCGACATCGAGCTCGTCGCCCAGCGCTCGGGCGCCCCCGGGAGCGCCCACCTGGTGGCGCAGGAACTGGTTCACGGTGGCCAGGTCGCCGCCCACCCGGGCCGCTTCCCGCCGGGCCGCCTCAACCCCCCGCTCGGCTTCGCGGACCGCTGCGCGGGCCGCCTCGGCCCGGACCTCTCCGGCATCGCGCTCGCCCTGACGGGCCGCCGCGACCTCTGCCTGGCGATCGTGGTTGGCCTGGGCGCCCCCGGCCGAGCGGGCCAGGGCCGCGAGCTGGCGAGTCAGCTCGACCTCACGGTCTCGATCCAGTCCGGCCAGCTCGTCCTCCAGGGCAAGGATCCGCGCTTCGGCCTCCGGGTCCGGCGCATCCTCGGCCACGGCCGCGCGCAGCGCCTCGGCCAACTCGGCTGCGCGGGCCAGACGCCGCTGGACACCGTCGGCAGCAGACCGCGTCGACTCGGCCCGGTAGGTCACCCGCTCGGCGGCGGAGCGCACGGTGTAGGCGCGACGGGAGAGCTCCTCACGCTGGGCACTGCGCGCCGCCAGCGCTTCCTCGGCGCTCTCCCGGCGTACCGCCACTGTCCGCAGCTCCTGCTCCAGTCCGCTGCGACGCGCGCGAACCTCCCCCGCGGCCGCCTCAGCCTCGGCCTGTGCGCGGCGCTGAGTGCGGACGCCGTCCCGGGTCAGCTCCCAGCGGATCTCCAGCGCCTGGCGCTCAAGCCGGGCATGCAGCTCGGCGGCCTCGGCCTGGCGCTTGAGGGGACGTAGCCTCGAGCGCGCCTCACGTTCCACATCGAGGGCTCGATCGAGGTTGTCCTGAGTCCGGACCAGCTTCAGCTGGGCTCGCCGGCGTCGCTTGCGATGCTTGCCCAACCCGGCCGCCTCCTCGATCAGGAGCCGGCGCTCGCGCGGCTTGGAGGTGACGATCGATTCCACCCGGCCTTGGGATATGACCGAATGCATCTCCTTGCCCAGGCCGGTGTCGGATAGCAGCTCGACGACATCGACCAGGCGGCAGCGGGCTCCGGCCAACCGGTACTCGCCCTCGCCGTTGCGGTCCAACCGACGGAAGATGGAGATCTCCGACGCCCCGAGGGCCAGCGAGCCCTCGCTGTCGTCCAGGACCAGCTCGACCTCGGCGTGACCGGCCGCCTGGCGCCCGGGGGCGCCGCCGAAGATCACGTCCTGCATCGACTGCCCGCGGACGTTCCCCGGTGACTGCTCGCCCAGGGCCCAGAGCACGGCATCGGTGACGTTCGACTTCCCGGACCCGTTGGGTCCCACGATCACACTCACGCCTGGGCCGAACTCGAGCTTGGTTCGGTCCGGGAAGGACTTGAATCCCTTGACGGTGATCGACTTCAGATACATGGGTTGCCGCCTCGCGCGCTCATTTGGGAATCGCGTCCAGAGCGGCCTGAGCCGCCTCCTGCTCGGCGTCCTTCTTGCTGCGCCCGACCCCGCTGCCGATCGGCTCCTCGTCGACGGTGGCGCTGACCGTGAACGTGCGATTGTGCGGTGGTCCCTGCTCCTCGACCACCGTGTAGGTGACCACTTCCCCGCGCCGGGCGAGCCGCTCCTGCAGAGCCGACTTGTAGTCGACCGAGTGCTCGAGTGCGTCCTCGATCTCGGGTCCAAAGGCCGCCACCACCGCGTCCGCCGTCGGCTCGTAGCCGAAGACCAGGTAGACCGCCCCGATCACCGCTTCGATAACCGAGGCCAGCACACGCTCGGTGCCAACCAGAGCCTCGACCCCGGCCGCTACGCCAGCGGGCGCCGCGGCCCGCAGGCGGTCGGGAACCCCGAGCCGCTCGGCCACCGCGCGGCAGGACCGACCAGACACGGCCTGGGCTCGGATCTTGGTTAGCCGACCCGGACCGAAGCGGTCGGCCTCCAGACGTGGGAAGAGGTGGGTGGTGACCGCCAGAGCGAGGACGCTGTCGCCCAGGAAGGCCAGGCGCTCGTAGGAGTCTGCGCGGCGCCCCGTCCAGGAGGAGTGGGTGAAGACGACCGCGTCCAAGTCGGCCGACAGGTGATCGAGCAGGTCCCGCAGCTGCGCCTCGGGCGCTGGGAGGGCCGCCGGAGACTCGGTCACGTGGGGCCCCGGCTCCGGCGGCGAGCTCACTCAGCGTCGGCGCCCTGGCTCGCGGCGGCCTGAGAGCGTGACGCGAGAGAGGCATCCGAGCCTGCGCCGTCGCCGGCCACTCCGCTGGCCAGCACGAAGTCCACGGCCTGGCCGACGGTGAGGATCCGGGCGGCTTCCTCATCGGAGATCTTCACGCCGTAGGAATCCTCCAGCTCCTGGACCAGCGTGTACAGGTCAAGGGAGTCGGCACCAAGATCCTCGCGGAACCGGGTGCTCTCCTGAATCAAGCCAGGATCGAGCTCGAGCTCATCGACCAGGTGCCCGCGGATCAGCGAGAAGACAGCGTCACGCGTCATCAGCACGACACCGTAGCCCGCTGTTCGGACGTGCCCGGACCGGGGCGCTCAGGCATCTGTGCTCTCCGCGCCCACGGGCTGGGGTGTGCGCAGAGCGCCGGCACCCTCCAGCGCCCGCCGGGTGGCACCGACGACGTCTTCCTCCACCCCGCGCGCGGCCACTTCGATGGCCCGGGCAAAGCCGCGCCGGGAGAAGCGCCCGTGGGCAACCACGCCGAGCTGCCGCAGGCCGAGCATGTAGGCGCCGCCCGGACCCTCGGGATCGATCTGTTCGCGCAGGCGGCGCACCGAGGGGCCGAGGAGCCAGCCGCCGAGCTTGCCCCGAGTGGACCCCATCGCCACCTCGCGAATGGCCCGCATCGTCCGACCCGACACACCTTCGATCAGCTTCAGCGTGATGTTGCCGGTGAAACCGTCCATGACAATCACGTCGGCAATGCTGTCGGTGACCTGGGTGCCCTCGATGTTGCCGATGAAGTTCAGCCCGGTACCGGCCGTGCCGGCCAGCTGCTCGTGCACGGCGATCAGCTCCGGAGTGCCCTTTCCCGGCTCTTCGCCGTTGGAGAGCAGCGCGACCCGCGGGGAGCTGATGCCCATCACCGCGTGGGCAAACGCCGAGCCCATGTGGGCGAACTGGACCAGGTGCTCGGGGCGGCAGCTCACGTTGGCGCCAACATCGAGCAGCACTACCGGAGGGGCAGCGGGCAGGGGCACGGGCAGGGCGAGAGCCGGCCGGTAGATGCCGCGGTCTCGGCGCAGGTTGAACAGCCCAGCGGCCAGCGCGGAGCCGGTCGACCCACCCGAGACCAGCGCCTGCGCGCGCCCGTCAGCGACCGAGCGCGCCGCCTGGACGATCGACGCCTCCGGGGTGGAGCGCACAGCGAAGGCGGGATCGGCGGCCTTGGCGATCGACACCGGGGCGTCGACGACCTCAACCCCGTCGGGAACCGAGCCAATCTCGGCCGCCGGGCCGAACAGGATCACCCGTATGCCGGCGCGGGCCGCCTGCGCGGCGCCAGCGGCTACTTCGGCGGCGCCCAGATCCGCTCCGCCCGCGTCAACGGCGACGGTGATCACGGTGCCGGCCCGATCAGGCGGCTGACGGCCCGCCGCCAGCGATTACCTCACGCCCGCGGTAGTAACCGCAAGCGGGGCATACGCGGTGAGGACGCCGCGGGCTGTGACACTGCGGGCAGGCGTTGTGTGTCCCGGCCGTGACCTTATGGGTCGAACGGCGCTGGGTCGTGCGCGCATGCGATTGCTTCTGCTTGGGTACCGCCATCGGACGGCGGAGGCTAGCAGGGCACGGTCATCCGTCGAACTTCAGCTCAGACAGCTTGCTCCAGCGCGGATCAGGCTCGCGCTCGTGCTGATGCCCCGGACCGGCCGCGTTCAGATCCGCCCCACAGATCGAGCACAATCCGGCGCAGTCAGGCCGGCAGAGGATCTGAGCGGGCAGGACGAGCGCGAGGGCGTCGCGGGCCCAGTCACGCAGGTTGAGTTCACCGCGATCGACGTACGGCGACTCGAGTACATCCCCTTCTCCGGGCTGGGAGATCTCCCAGGCCTCGACGGGGAACTCCGGCTCGGCGCCGGACAGGCAGCGCATGCACGGCCCGGCCAGCCGCGCGGCGAACTGCAGGCGCAGCGCGTACCCGTTGCCGGTGGTCTTGGAGACCTCCAGCCGGACGGGGATCTGAGGCGGCTCCACGGTGTAGCGCTCGCCGGCCAGCTCGAACGGGCCGATGGTCACCTCGAGCTCGAGGTGGCGGCCCTCGCCGGAGGTGAGTCGCAGGCCACCGAGGTCGAATATGTCACTACGCGGGGCCATGTTCCGAGCTTACGACGCGGGGCCGCGGACCCCCGCTGGTAAAGGCCTCCCGCTGATGAGGGCCGGGCTAGTAGCGGGCCAGGCTGCGCTTGAGGACCTTCCCGGTGGCGTTGCGCGGGAGCTCATCCACGAACACGATCTCACGAGGGATCTTGAAGCGGGCCAGGTGACCGCGAACGTGGTCCTTGAGCTCGGCTTCGGTCAGCTCGGCCCCGGGCTCGAGCGCCACGTAGGCGCGCAACCGCTGTCCGAAGTCCTCATCGGACACCCCGATCACCGCGACCTCGTTCACGCCCGGGACCCCGGCCAGCAGGTCCTCAACCTCGGCCGGGAACACGTTCTCCCCGCCGGAGACGATCATGTCGTCGTCGCGACCGTCGATGAACAGGCGGCCCGCGCCGTCAAAGTAGCCAACATCGCCGGTGGCCATGAGCTCGCCGACCCGGGCCTTGTCGCCGCCACCGGTGTAGCCCTCGAACAGGAGATCGTTGCCGACGAAGATGCGACCGCTCTTCCCAGCCGGCAACTCCTTGGAGTCCGGTCCGAGGATGCGCACCACCGTGCCCCGCGGCGGGCGGCCGGCGGTGCCGGGCGCGGCGCGGAGATCCGCCGGCGAGGCAATCGTCGCCCAGGCCACCTCAGTCGAGCCGTAGAGGTTGTAGAGGGTGTCGCCGAACGTGTCCATGACCCGCTGGGCCAGGGACCCCGGCAGGGCCGAGCCACTGGCTCCGATGACCCTCAGGGCTCCAGTGCCGTAGCGAGCGATGGTCTCGGCGGGAAGGTCGAGGATGCGCTGGAGCATCACCGGAACGACGATCAGCGCCGTGGGCCGGTGCTCGGCCACCGCCCGCAGCGTGTCCTCGGGATCAAAGCGACGCTGCAGGACGAGCGTCGAGGCCAAACCAGCGCCGAAAAGCATGTGCGCGAAGCCCCACGAGTGGAATAAGGGGGCGGCGATGACGGTGTTCTCTCGCGAGTGGAGCGGGATGGCCGAGAGCAGCGCCGCCACCGGCTGCAGCGAGCTCGGCGCGGCCCGGTTGGCGCCCTTGGGTGAGCCGGTCGTCCCCGAGGTGAGGATGATCGTTCGGCCGGGCTGGGCGGGCGGGGGTAGCGGGTCGGACGAACGGCTATCGATGAGCTCCTGGAGGGTGGGCGCCCGACGGGGCCCAGGCGAGCGCGCGTCGGACATCGACGCGGCCGGCGACTCGGGCTCGGTGAAGGCCACGAAGCCGGCGTGGCGCTCGGTAGCCGGCGCAACGTCGGCGGCGAATTCGGCGTCGTAGACGATGGCCGCGGTGCGCTCACGGGCCACCACCTCGCTGACCTGGGGCCCGGCGAACGAGGTATTGAGGTAGATGGCGTTCGCACCCAGCTTGGCGCAGGCCAGGCTGGCCTTGACGAACCAGCGGTGGTTCCGGCACAGAATGGCCACCCCATCCCCCTCGCTCACGCCGTAGCCGGCCAGGCCGCGGGCAATGGCGTTGGAACGCGCCTCCACCTCGGCAAAGGTGAGCGTGCCCAGTTCGTCGATGATCGCGGGCTCGTCCGGATACAGCGCGGCTGCGCCCAGATAGCCCGCGGCCAGGCCAGGCCCCCAGCGGATCAGGCCGCTGAGTGCCCGCAGCGCGCGGTCAGGCCGCGCCGGACGCAGCATTCCGGCCCGGGCCAGCGTGCCGGCGATGTGGACTCCATCGGCGAGGGCTCCAGGCATCGCCGTATCCAATCATGGGGGCGCCCGCCGGCCCGCCTTGGCCGGCAGCGCGTGACGCCGCCGCCCCCCCGTCTCAGCGATCAGCGCGTGCCGCCCGTACCCGCGGGCAGCGCGGCAATGACGCTGCGGGCGGCAAGCCGCAATCATTCGTCGCCTGTCCGCTTGGTTCCATAGCTACGGGCTCGCCGATGTCCGCGACGATCTGATGATCGGGGCCTATCCGCTCGATGGGTCAGACGTGACGGCGCTCAAACGCATCGGCGTGCGCAGGGTGCTGAATCTCGCCCAGGACAGCGAGTACCCCCGAGGCCAGCGCGAGTTGGTGGTGACTGCGCTGGAGCAGGCGGAACTCGAGGAGACGCGCGTTGAGTTCGTAGATCACGGCCCTCTGCCGCCTGAGGCTTTGGAGGAGTCAGTCCAACAGGTTCTGGCCTGGCTGCAGGCAGGCGAGCTGAGCTACGTGCACTGTCGCGCCGGCTGGCAGCGCTCGGCTGCCGTTGCCGCGGGCGTGGTCGCCATTCAGGACTCGGTCGGGATCGAAACCGCGCTCAGCCGCGTCCAGGCCCGCAAGGACTCGGCTCGGCCCCTCCCCCGGCAGCTGGAGGATCTGCTGCGCTGGTGGGACACGCGGGGCGAGTAGGGAGCGCGGCGGGCGCGGGGTCTACCCGGCGGCGGGCGCGGGTCTACCCGGCGGGGCGCAGGCGGCGCGGGGGCAGCGCCTCGGGCTCGTCATCAGCGTCCAGACCGAGCTCCAGCTTCAACTCGCGGGCGTTCACGTTCCGCGCGCTGGTCGTGACCGGCTCGAGTTCGGGTAGCTGCTCGCGACCCTCGGCCACAGCGCCGTGATCGGCGAAGCGGCGGGCCGCCGGCAGCACCCGAGCCTCATAGGAGCCAACCGTGTCGTTGTAGGCCCGCACCGTGCTGTTCAGGCGCGCGCCAACGGCGGCCATGAGGCTTGAGAGCTTGACCAGTCGCCCGTGCAACTCGCGCCCGAGGTCCGAGATGGCCTGCGCCGACTCGGCGACGCGCTCCTGCTGCCAGCCGTAGGCCACAGCCCGGAGCATGGCCAGCAGCGTGGTCGGCGTGGCGATCAGCACCCGACGGGCCATCGCATCCTCGATCAGCGCCGGGTCAGCCTCCAAGGCGGCCCCATAGAGGTGCTCACCGGGCAGGAACATGACCACGAAGTCGGGCGCCGACTCGAGCCCATCCCAGTACTTCTTCTCCGCGAGCAGCTTGACGTGCTTGCGCAGCAACCGGGCGTGATCGCGCAGGTGCCGCTCACGCTCAGCCTCATCGCGGGCCTGATAGGCGTCGAGCACCCCCTGCAGCGGCGCCTTGGCATCAACCACCACCTGCTTACCCCCGGGCAGGTTGACCAACAGATCGGGGCGCATCGTGGTCTCGCCGTCGGTGACCGATGACTGCTCGGAGAAGTCACAGTGCTTGAGCATTCCGGCCAGCTCAACCACGTTGCGCAGCTGCATCTGACCCCACTGCCCGCGGGTGTTGGGCTTGCGCAGCGCGGTGACCAGCGCCCCGGTCTCAGTGCGCAGCCGCTCACCGGTCTCATTCAGCGTGCGCAGCTGGGCATCGAGCCGTCCCCGCGACTCCCGCCGCTCGCGGTCCAGGGCCAGAAGCTGATTGTCCACCCGGCCGAGCTGTTCCTTGAGCGGCGCGACCAACTGCTCCACCGCCGCCTGTCGTTTCTCAAGGTCACCCTTTGCCTCGGCCTGGGCGGTCTGGAGCTGGGAGCGGGAGAGCTCAGCCAACTGGGCCATCGATGACTGCAGCGCCTCGGCGCTCAGCGCCTTGAACGACGCCGACAGGCGCTCCTGGGCATCGTTGACCGTGGCCAGCCGTTCCTCGGCCCGCGCGCGCTCATGCTCGAGGTCCGCCAGTGCGCGGGTCAGCTCGCGGTCGAGCTCAGCCATTCGTTGCGCTCCGGCGGCGGCGGTTCGCAGCCGCGGACGCAGCGCCAGCGCGACAACGGCAGCCCCGATTACCAGCCCAAGCAGGAGAAAAAGTGTGCTCATGGACCGTTCAGCATGGCGCGGGCGACGGACGGAACCGTGATTGGAGATCTCCGTCCGGCGCTAGCGTCAACGCCATGAACGAGTCCATCATTCGCCGGCGCGCCATCGTCCGGGGCCGCGTTCAGGGCGTCTTCTTCCGTGATTCCACCCGCGATCAGGCGCAGGCGGCGGGCGTGGCGGGAAGCGTGCGCAACCGTGAGGACGGCGCGGTCGAGGTGATCCTGGAGGGGCGGGCAGATGCGGTCGAGCGAGTCCTGGCCTTCTCCCGGGTGGGTCCCCATCAGGCCCGGGTTGAGGACGTCGAGGTCACCGAGGAAGAGCCCCAGGGCCTCGGTTCCTTCGACGTCGACTAGCCACTGCGGGCCGGAGGACGGAGCCTCCGTCCCAAACTTGTAAATAGCGCACGTTTGGGACGGAGACTCCAGCGGAGTCACGATCCGGCGCCGGGCGCCGGGCGCCGGTACGACGAGGTCAGGAAACTTCGGCCGGCTCGTCTTTGCCGGCCAGCCGGTCACGTCCACGCTGGACGGCGGCAATGAACTTGCTCAGGTTGACCTCGAGCGTGTTGAGGATCTCGTCGGCGTAGTCCTCGGCGCCAAGCCGGATCTCGCGCTCACGGGCCCGGGCATCCTCGATGATGTCCTCGGCGGCGCGCTCGGCCTGCTTGGTGATCTCCTCGTCTGAGACCAGTCGCTCCTGGCGCTCGCGCGCCTCCTTGACGATCCGCTCGGCC
>JBDTEE010000090.1:0-13026 GCA_039922645.1 Solirubrobacteraceae bacterium
GTCGCGTGGCCGCGTTTGCGGCCACCGGGCTGCTGGTTCTTGGTGTCGTTGCCTGTGGTTCCAGTGGCTCGCCGCGGGGGCGACCTGATTCTCCGTTTGCCTACACATCAACGACCCCTCTGAAGGCGGGCGAGAACCCGGCTAGCCAGCTTCTGATCGGCCGGAGCAAGAATCGGGGCGGCGTCCTGACCGCTTATACCCGCTCGGGCTTTACTCATCTTGACCCGGGCCAGTCTCACTCTGTGCTCGATTACGTAGTCGACTACGCGACCCAACGTCCACTGTTCTCATACCTGCCGAACACCTCGGCGAACGTAAGCCCGGACCTCGCCACCGAGATCCCCACCACGGCCAACGGCGGCATCACCGACGGGGCCAGGACGGTCACGGTTCACATTCGAAAGGGCGTCTACTTCAGCCCGCCGGTCAACCGCGAGGTAACTTCGGCTGACGTGGCCTACGCGATTGAGCGGGGGGCCAATCCCGACGTCGCCAACCCGTACTTCCTGTCTTACTTCGGCGCGGACTCGCCAGCGCCACTGGTGGGCACGGAGTCCTCCAGCTACACCGGGGGTCCAATCCCGGGGATCCAGACGCCGAACAAGTTCACGATCGTCTTTCACACGCTGAAGCCGAGCGGCTCGTTCCTGGTCTCGGCCCTCACGCTGCCGCTCTCGGCCCCGGTGCCGAAGACGTTTGCGACCAGGCTCGACAAGCACTTCCCGACCGCCTACGGCACCAAGTATCTCGTCGCGTCCGGTCCCTACATGCTCAAGGCCAACCTCGCAACCGGCC
Source organism: Solirubrobacteraceae bacterium (assembly GCA_039922645.1). Lineage (GTDB taxonomy): Bacteria > Actinomycetota > Thermoleophilia > Solirubrobacterales > Solirubrobacteraceae > Palsa-465. Next base: position 796 of record JBDTEE010000090.1, read on the forward strand.
TGTTTCGCGGCATCGGCTACATCGCCGGCAAGTCAGCGACGCTGGTCCGCAACCCCAACTGGAACCCAAGTACCGACCGTCGCCCGGCCTACCTGAGCCAGATCAACATCAGCATCGGCGACACCGCGACGGTGATTGAGCAGAAGGTTCTCAGCGGCTCAGATGCCGTGCAACTCGGCCCGCCGTCCTCGGCGGCCGCCAAGATGGCTTACCAGAACTACCCGTCCCAGATCACGTTCACGCCAGGCTCGGGAGAGCACTACGTGGCTCTCGACAATGCCCACGGCCTGTTTGCCAACGTCAACGTGCGCCGGGCGGTCTGGGCCAACCTCAACCGGGCGGCGATCGCCAATGCGCGCGGCGGTTCGCTCCTCGCGGATCCGGCTACCCACTTCATTTACCCCGGCGTCACCGGCTTTGAGCAGGCCGGGGGATACGCTGGCCCACAGACCGCCTTCAACCAGAACGTCCACGGGGACCGGGCGCTGGCCGAGACCTACCTGAAGGCCGCCGGCTATAAGCGCGGCAAGTACCGAGGCAACCAGACCGCCCAGATCGTCAGCACCACCAACGGCGAAGATCCAAAGATCGCGCGCCTGCTCAAGTCCGACCTAGCCCAGCTCGGCATCAAGACCCACGTGGTCCTGGTCGGCCAGTCGGCCATGTACAGCAAGTATTGCGCGGCTGCCCGGCAGAACATCGATGCCTGTCCGGACCTGGGCTTGGTCCGCGACTTCGCCGATCCGCTGACGGTGCTCTTCGCGACGTTCTACGCGCCGTCGATCGCCGCGACGAACAACTCCAACTTCGGTCAGGTCAATGATCCCCAGATCAACGCGGCGATCAAGGCCGCCGTGCTGGTCACAGATCCGGCGGCGCGCGCCCAGGCGTTCGCCAACGTGGACAAGACGCTGGTCTACAAGGCGGTCGCGATCCCCGAGGATTTCGACATCGCCCCCAACATCGAGGCTAAGAACGTCGCCGGGGTCGACACAATCTGGAACGACGGGACCTGGGACCTCTCCTACACGTCCTTGAAGTGATCGTCATCCCCCCGGCGCTTCCCGGGCCTCTTCGTCCCCGGGGCTTTCGTCGTCCTCGACGTAGAGCGATTCGGCGGCGAGCTGCTCGCCGCGCCGGTCCCAAAGTTTGACCTCGAGGTAGTCCGAGCGATAGTTGTCGGGGCCGAGCAGCGTGAAGCGCTCATCGACCAACTCGCACTGATCGACGGCCAGGTTGGCCAGCTCGGCGGTGACGATCGCCCCGCCGGGGACCATCGGTACACCCCAAACCAGCGTCAGGTCTGCCGTGTTGCCCTGCTCACCGCGCCACGTGGCCACGACGTCGTCATTGAGATCGAGCTTCCACCCCGGGTTGGCGTCAGCCACCTCGCTGGTGAAGTCGGCTCGGGCCTCGAAGTCCGTGGGGCCGCCGCCCGAGGCCTCACTGAAGGAGACGAAACCGAACAGCTCAAAACCGGCCGACGTCCGGGCCACCGCCGGCACGTAGGTGCGACCGGCGTAGGTCCGGTCCGGGAACCAGGCGATATCTCCGGGCTGGCCCAAATCCTCACCGTCTGAATCGATCTCGCGAGTGGCGGCCAGGAAGTAGCCGCGCAGGGTCTCCGCCCAGCGCCCGTAGGGCAGCGCTTCCTGGGGCGGCTCGGCGGCGAAGCTGATGACGAAGCGGTCGGTCGGGGGAATCAGAAAGCCCCTCGCCGGCTGAACACGGCCGGGATGGTCTTGAGCAGGATCGACATGTCCAGGAAGATCGACCACCGCTCCAGGTAGAGGAAGTCGAGACGGACCAGGTCGTCGAAATCGAGCTCGGAGCGTCCGGAGACCTGCCACAGGCCGGTGATTCCGGGCAGCACCAGGTAGCGCTTCTTGTGCCAGTCTTCGAGGCGCTCGAAGTCCCGCATGGGCAGCGGGCGAGGCCCGACCAGTGACATCTCGCCGCGGATCACGTTGGCCAGCTGGGGCAGCTCGTCGAGGGAGAAGCGGCGCAGGATGCGGCCCACGCGGGTCAGCCGCGGGTCGTCACGGATCTTGAACAGCGCGCCCGTGGACTCGTTGAGCTCCTCGAGGTCGGCCTGGCTCCGCTCGGCGTCGGCCAGCATGGTGCGGAACTTGAAGCAGTCAAAGGGTCGGCCGGCCATGCCCGGGCGGATCGAGCGGTAGATGACCGGGCCGTGTGAGCTGAGGCGCACGGCCACCGCGATGGCCAGGAGCACCGGCGAGAGCAGGAGCAGCAGCAGTCCGGAGACGATCAGATCGAAACTCCGCTTGACCGCGAAGGCCAAGCCCTCGAAGACGGGCGGGCGCAGAGTGAACAGCGGCACCGATTCGCCGGGCACGAATTCGGCTCGATCGAGCAGGATCTCCATCGTCGAGGGGGCCACGTGCACGGTGATGCCCCGCTGGTGACATCGCTCGACCAGATCCAGGGCCAGATCCTGGGGGAAGTCCGGGTCGGCGATCACGACTTCCTCGATCCGCTCCTGGCCCAGGATCTCCGGCAGCTGGCTCAGGTCGCCCAAGGAGGGCAGGCCGTTGGCCGGACGCGGAGTCAGGGAGATGAAGCCGACCAGCTCGATCGGCCGCTCGGGGTTCTCGCTCAGCGCGTGAGCTACGGCGTCCAGATGGCGTCCAGAGCCCACCAGCAGCGAGCGCCGGCGGTATCCGGCGCGCTCCAGCAGGCCGCCGGTGATCCGCGTGTACAGGGATCGCAGCCCGGTGATGTAGGCGATGCCGAAGAACAGCGAGCCGTAGAACAGGTAGTAGCTCGAGAAGTGCTCGCCGTTGGCCAGGGCGAAGACCAGCGAGATCACGGTGGCCTGGAACAGGGCGGTGGCGATCTTGGCGAGTCCCGAGCGGCGGGCCCGCTCGGCGTACAGGTCGGCGCGGGCGAAGAGCAGCACCGTGACCATGTAGGCGAAGGTGATCGACGGACGGATGTAATGCCAGGCCTGGTGGAGGGTAAGCGTGTCTCGCAGGGCGAGCTTGACCACGATGGCCGTGTAGAGGGCGCCGACGACGCCGACGAAGTCCAGGGCCAGCAGGGCCAGCACGCGACTGATCCGACGCAGGGTCTCGCGTCTGAGCAGGAACATCAGCATCGGCGGGCGCTTCTTACGCACATCCCGCTCGGGCAGGGCGACTTGGCCGCCACTATGCGGCCGGCTTACTCGATGTCGGATGGCCTCGTCTTGGTCAATCATTAAGCGGTCAGGGGCCGCCCTGGTAAACCCCACCCGCTGATAACGGTAGCTTGCCCCGGAAGTTACGGGGTTGTGGGTTTGCTAGGCGTTAGTGCAGTGCGCCGACCAGCGCTTCGCGGCCGGAATGCTCAATCGTGCGGTTCAGACCCTCGTTGAGCATGATCTCCGGCTCCCAGCCCAGGATTTCGCGGGCCAGGCTGATGTCGGGCTGTCGGACCTGCGGATCGTCGGTGGGGAGGGCCTCGTAGACGATCTCAGAGCTCGATCCGGTGGCCTTGATGACCTCTTCGGCCAGCTCCAGGAGGGTGAACTCGTTCGGATTGCCGATGTTCACCGGATCGTGGTAGCCGGACTCGGCGAGAGCGATCATACCCCCGATCAGGTCATCGACGTAACAGAAGGACCGCGTCTGGGATCCGTCGCCGAACACGGTGATCGGCCGGTCCTGGAGCGCCTGGCGCAGGAAGGTCGGGATGGCCCGGCCATCGTGCGGCCGCATGCGCGGGCCGTAGGTGTTGAAGATGCGGATGATGGCCGTGTCGACGCCCTGCTGGCGGTGGTAGGCCATCGTCAGCGCCTCGGCATAGCGCTTGGCCTCGTCGTAAACGCCCCGCGGGCCGATCGGGTTCACGTGGCCCCAGTAGGTCTCGGGCTGTGGATGCTCCTTGGGGTCGCCGTACACCTCGCTGGTGGAGGCGGTGAGGAAGCGGGCCCGGTGGCGCTTGGCCACGCCGAGCGTGTGGTGGGTGCCGTAGGAACCCACCTTCAGGGTGTGCAACGGCAGCCGCAGGTAGTCGATCGGCGAGGCCGGCGAGGCCAGGTGGAAGACGAAGTCGATCGGCTCCTCGACGTAGTACGGCTCGATGATGTCGATGTTCAGGTGCTCGAACTTGTCGCTCCGGATGTGGGCGATGTTGTTCAGGTTGCCGGTCTCGAGATTGTCGATGCAGATCACCCGGTCGCCTCGGGCGAGCAGGCGATCACAGAGGTGAGAGCCGAGGAAGCCGGCGCCGCCGGTGACGATGGAAGTGGCCATTGGCGCTGGAATCTACCTAGATGCTCACGGAGCCGTCCGGGCCGAGCGTCCAGCCTGGGTTATGGGCGACTTCCCACACGTACCCCTCCGGATCAGCAAACGCGCCCGAGGTGCCGCCCCAGTCCATCTGCGCGGCCGCCCGCACGACGGTGCCACCGGCCCGCTCGGCCTCGGTCAGCACGGCGTCGACCTCCTCCGGGCTATGCACGTTGTGAGCCAGCTCGATCCCCGGCGCGCCGTGGCCGCCGAGCTGGGTCCACAGGCCGAAGACCATCCCGCCGGCCTGGAAGAAGCACACCTTGTCATCGGGCTGGTGAGCGCCGCTCCAGCCGAGCGCCTCATAGAAGCTGCGCTCTCGGGCCAGGTCCGACACACCCAGGGTGACCAGGCTCACGCGCTGATCCATGCCGGTCAGGATGACAGAGGTGAGCTGGTTCGACTGATGAGCTAGCCGGACATACGACGGGTCCGCACCACGTGAGCGTCTCCACGGCGGATGGTCGCGCGCTCGCTGTCGAGGTGCTCGAGCAGAGCCTGGGCGAACTTGCGCGAGGTCCCGAGCGCATCGCGCAGCTGCGCCAGGGTGATGGCTCCCCCGTGGCGCGCGGCCAGCTCAAGGACGGTGCGCCGGGCGTCGGCCAGGGTGTCGGCGTGATAGTGCATCGTGCGCGATACCCGCACCGCCCGGCCCGCCTCCCGCAGGGCGGCGAGATCGGCCGCGTCGAGCTCGCTGTCGAGCGGCGGCTCCAGTCCGGCGCCGCGCAACCGCGTCTCCAGCTCGAGCGCCGAGGCCCGGAGCGGCTCCGGCTCGGCCCCCTGGGGGGTGGGCTCGGCCGCCTGGGGTTCGCGCTCGGCCGGCGGATCTGGCTCGGGCTTGGGCTCTGGCTCTGGCTCGCCGCGAGCGCGGCGGGCCAACCGGGCCAGCAGATCCCGGCTCGGCCCATGCCGGCGCGGATGGGGATCGAGCACGCGCCCGCCCCCCAGCGTGTCGGGCGGCGCGATACCGCGCAGGACGAGGCGGTCATTCTCGGCCGGGATCAGAGGCTGCTCCAGGCGGATCTGCCAGAAGGGACCGCCGAGCCAAGTTAAACGCGCGGGCGTTTCCCGGGTCCCGTGGTGGACCTGGACCCGAGCTCCGGTCTCGGGCTCCTCCCGGGAGTCGAAGCTCAGCTCGACGTCGAGGAGGAAGGTCTCGCGCAGCTGGCTGGCCGCGTCGACGAGCACGTCCCCGCGGGCCACTTGGTCGTGGCCCAAGCCGGCCAGGTTGACCGCCACGCGCTGGCCGGCGGTCGCCCTCTCGACGGCGTGATCGTGGACCTGGACCTCGCGGGCGCGGACCTCGCGGGCGCGCGCCCGGCGGGCCCCGGGGAGCAGGCGAACACGATCGCTGCGGGCGACCTGTCCCGACCAGAGGGTGCCCGTGACCACGGTGCCCGAGCCGTGGATCGAGAACACGCGATCCACGTGCAGGCGAGTGCCGCTGGCGCCTTCACTGCGGCTCGGAACCTGATCGGCCACGCGCTCCAGTGCTGCCCTCAGCTCGTCCAGTCCCTCGCCCGTCCGGGCCGAGACCGGGATCACCTCGGCTCCGGGTAGCAGCTCGCCCGCCTGGCGCGCGGCGGGCGCCGGATCGGCCAGGTCGCTCTTGGTCACGGCCACCACACCCCTCCCGATATCCAGGGCGCGCAGGACGGCGGCGTGCTCACGCGTCTGGGGCATCACGCCGTCGTCGGCGGCGACGGCCATCAGATAAATGTCGATCCCGGTCGCCCCGGCCACCATGGTCCGTACGTAGCGTTCGTGTCCGGGCACGTCGATCACCGAGACCCGCCGTCTGGATGGGAGCTCGAGGCTGGCGTAGCCCAGGGCGATCGAGATCCCTCGGGCGCGCTCCTCCGGCAGGCGGTCGGTATCGATGCCGGTCAGCGCGCGGATCAGCGCGGACTTGCCGTGATCGATGTGGCCGGCAGTGCCGAGCGTCAGCGGGCCGGCACTCATTCGCCACTCAGGGCGATGCGCACCGCTCGGGCGACCTGATCGATCTCGCTCTCGCTCAGCGTGCGCGGATCGAGGAGGAGCCGACCGTGTTGAATGCGGGCAATCACCGGCGGGTCGGCCTGGCGCAGCGCGGCGGCCAACCGGTCGGGGTCGAAATCGGCCGACAGGGCCACCGCGGGCCCGTCGAGCTCGGTGAGGGCAAGCGCGCCCCCGCCGGGTCGCGAGGAGCTTCGCACCACCTCGGCCTCGGCGCCGATCGCTGCCTGCAGCCGCTGCGCCCGCTCGGCAAGCGTCGCCTCGCTGAGGGAGAGCATGCGCAGGGCCGGAATCTCTCGGGCGGCCCGGGCGGGATCGCGGTACAGCATCAGCGTGGCCTCGAGTGCAGCCAGCGAGAGCTTGTCAATGCGCAGCGCGCGCGACAGCGGCTGCACACGCGCGGCGGCGACGGCTGCGCGGGTGCCGAGTACGAGCCCGGCCTGCGGGCCGCCCAGCAGCTTGTCGCCCGAGCAGCAGACCAGCGTGGCGCCGGCCACGATCGAGCGCCGCAGGTTGGGCTCCTCGGCCAGCGCCGGCACCAGCTTCGCGCTGGCCAGCGCCCCGGAACCGACGTCGTCGATCACCGGAACGCCGAGTACGCACAGCTCCTCAATGGCGACATCGTGGACGAACCCGAGGGTGCGGAAGTTGGATGGATGAACCCGGAGGATGGCTCCCACGGGCGTGGGGGGGTCGCGGAGCGATTGCTCGTAGTCACGGAGATGCGTGCGATTGGTGGTGCCCACCTCGATCATCTCCGAGCGCGACTGGGCAATCACGTCGGGGATCCGGAAGCCACCCCCGATCTCCACCTGCTGTCCGCGCGAGACGACGATCGCCTTGCCCGGGCCGGCGAGGGCGGCCGTGGCCAGCAGCACCGCGCCGGCACCGTTGTTGACGACAATCGCCGCCTCGGCTCCGGTCAGCTCACGCAACAGGCCCTCGACGTGGTCGTGGCGCGATCCGCGCTCGCCGGTTTCGAGGTCGAACTCGAGGTTGCTGTAGCCCTCGGCGACCTGAGCGAGCGCGGTGCGCGCGCTCTCGCTGAGGGGTGCGCGACCGAGGTTGGTGTGCAGGAGCACGCCGCTGGCGTTGATGACGCGGCGTAGAGAGGGTAAGGCCAGACTGACCAGGTAGGTCCGGGCACGGTCGTGGAGGCTCTCGTTCGTCTCGCCGTCGGCCAGCAGCAGGAAGCGACGCTCGGCGATGGCGCGACGGGCGGCGGCCAGGGCCAGCGCCGGAGGAGCGTCCAGCTGGGCGGCCAGCTCGTGTACGGCCGGCAGTGCCCTTAGCTCGGACTCACGCCGTCCGCCCACTCGCCCTCCTCCTTCTTCCAGATCGGGACCTGGACCTTGATCTGGTCGATGATCTCGCGTCCGCCAGCGAACGCCTCGGCCCGATGCGGGGCGGACACGGCGATGGCTACCGAGGGCTCGGACAGGGGCACGGTGCCGGTGCGGTGCTCGACCGCGGCCGCACACAGGCCGTGGTTCTCGACGGCGGCCGAAACGATCTCGGCCAGCTTGGCTGTGGCCATCTCCGCGTAGGCCTCGTACTCGAGCGCGGGTACCTCGCGAGTGACGCCCTGGAAGGTGACCACAGCCCCGGCCCGCGGGTCTTTGACACGCTCGATGAGCGCGTCCAGGCTGAGGGGATCGCTGGTCACCCGCACGTGAATGACGTCGACCTCGCCGCCGGACACGGGCGGGATCAGGGCCAGCTCGTCGCCTCCGTGCAGCGGCGCATCCTCGGACGCGTACTCCCGGTTGACCGCCATCACCACCGGCACCCCTTCGGTGAGCGGTCGCACGTGCTCCAGGGCGTCGCGGACCCGCGAGCCATCCGGAAGCTCGAGTTCGAGCGCCCCGGCGCCGGCGCGCTCGCGCAATCCGGCGAACAGGCGGATCTGGACTCGCATCTGACCTGAAGGCTAAATGGTCCCGACTCCTGCCCCGCGCGTGTTGGCGCTCGGTTAGACACATTGCCTTGCCTACGCGATGTTGCCTATTCTGCGCCAACGTTTCCGCGGACCTAGATAGGAAGGCAGGCCATGGCCACACCGAAGAGTTGGTTTTCACTCGCCGTTTCGTTGCTCGGGGTGGTGGCGATCGCCGGATGCGGCAGCGGTAGCTCCTCCTCGTCGACGGGCAGCCACTCGGCCGGCTCGAGCACCGCCGCCTCGAGCACCGCCGCCTCGAGCTCCGCCTCGAGCAGCGCGGGGAAGAACGCCGCCGTGGCCGCGCTCGTCCCCAGCGCCATCAAGAGCAAGGGCACCCTGACCGTGGCCGCGGACGCCAGCTACGCCCCCAATGAGTTCATCGGTCCAGACGGCCACACGGTGATCGGGATGGACGCCGACCTGAGCAAGGCGCTGGCCGGCCTCATGGGCCTGAAGGCCAACGTCGTCAACGCCACCTTCGACACGATCATCCCCGGCTTGGCCGCGGGCAAGTACGAGATGGGTGCCTCGTCCTTCACCGACACCAAGGTGCGCGAGAAGACGGTCGACTTCGTCGACTACTTCCAGGCCGGCACGTCGTTCTTCACCAAGTCCTCAGGCGGTGCCGCCGTCACGGATCTGGCCAGCCTGTGCGGCAAAACGGTCTCGGTCGAGAGCGGGACCACGGAGGAGACCGACGCCAAGGCTCAGGGCGCGAAGTGCAAGAAGGGCGGCAAGGCGGCGGTGACCGTGCTCGTGTTCCCGACCCAGAGCGCCGCCAACGTGGCTCTGTCCAGCGGACGCGCCCAGGTCTCGATGGCCGATTCACCCGTCGCCGCCTACCAGGTCAAGAAGTCCAACGGCACGTTCAAGCTCGTGGGGCAGACCTACGGCACCGCCCCCTATGGGCTCGCCGTCCCCAAGACCAGCGGCCTGACCAAGCCCGTGCTGGCGGCTCTGAAGGCGCTGATGAAGGACGGCACCTACACCAAGATCCTCGCCAAGTGGGGCGTGCAGTCGGGCGCCATCACCAGCCCGAAGATCAACGGCGCCACCAGCTAACAGGCAGACTGTCGCTCCGAGGTGAGTACCTCCGAGCAATCCGAAACCACGCCGGGACGGCCCGAAGACATCAGGGCCGTCCCGGTGCGCCGTCCCGGTCGCTGGATCGCGGCCCTGATCGTGCTGGTCGTCGCGGCCTCGCTCGTCCGAGCGGTGGTCACCAACTCGCACTTCGAGTGGCATGTGGTCGGGCAGTACCTGTTCGACTCGCGGATCCTGCAGGGCGTGCTCGTCACGATCGAGCTGACCGTCCTCTCGATGGTCGTGGGAATCGTGCTCGGCGTCATCCTGGCCGTGATGAGGCTGTCTCCCAACCCAATCGTGTCGGGAGCCAGTTGGCTCTACATCTGGTTCTTCCGGGGCACGCCGCTGCTGGTCCAGATCCTCTTCTGGTACAACGTCGCCGCCCTCTTCCCGGTCATCTCACTCGGGGTCCCCTTCGGTCCGGCGCTGATCCACGGGCACGCGAACACGGTCATCACAGCGTTCGTCGCCGCGTTGATCGCGCTCAGCCTCAACGAGGGCGCCTACATGTCCGAGATCGTGCGAGCGGGGATCATCTCCGTCCCCGAGGGGCAGACCGAGGCGGCCCAGTCGCTGGGCATGAGCCGCCTGCAGACCATGCGGCTGATCGTCCTTCCCCAGGCGATGCGAGTGATCCTGCCGCCGACCGGCAACGAGACGATCTCGATGCTCAAGAACACGTCGCTGATCAGTGTCACGGCATACGCCGAGCTGCTCTACTCAGTCCAGGAGATCTACGACGTGAACTTCCAGGTCATCCCGTTGCTGATCGTGGCCAGCATCTGGTACCTCGCCCTGACCAGCGTGCTGTACGTGGGCCAGTACTTCATCGAGCGCCGCTTCGGGCGTGGCTTCTCCCGGGCCGAGCAGGCCACCTTGCGGGGGCGCTGGTTGGGGATGCGCGGGGGAGGCCAGCCGTGACGACCCCCCCGATGGTCAAGTCGCAAGCCGTGCACAAGCGCTTCGGGCGCCTCGAGGTGCTCAAGGGCATCGACCTCGAGGTCAAGCGCGGCGAGGTCCTGTGCCTCCTGGGACCCTCGGGCTCGGGCAAGTCGACCTTCCTGCGCTGCATCAACCACCTCGAGAAGATCAACTCGGGCCGGCTGTCGGTGGACGGGGAGCTGGTCGGCTATCGGGAATCGGAGGCCAAGCTCCACGAGCTGCATGAGCGCGATGTCGCACGCAAGCGAGCGGAGATCGGAATGGTCTTTCAGAGCTTCAACCTGTTCCCGCACATGACCGCGCTGGAGAACGTCACCCTGGCCCCAACCCGTGTGGCCGGGGTCTCGCGCCGGGAGGCCCGTGAGCGGGCCAGCGAGCTGATGGCACGGGTCGGGCTCTCGGACAAGCTCGACGTCTACCCGGTCGCTCTGTCCGGCGGTCAACAGCAGCGGGTGGCCATTGCCCGCGCGCTGGCCATGCGTCCGAAGCTGATGCTCTTCGACGAACCGACCTCGGCCCTGGACCCGGAGCTGGTGGGCGACGTGCTGGACGCGATGCGCGGGCTCGCCCGGGACGGGATGACGATGATCGTCGTTACCCACGAGATCGGCTTCGCACGCGAGGTGGCCGACACGGTGGTATTCATGGACGACGGAGTCGTGGTCGAGGCCGGCCGGCCCGCCGACGTGCTGGGAAGCCCCCGGCACGAGCGCACCCGCGCCTTCCTGGACAAGGTGCTCTGAGCGCACCCCGGTAACCTGCCGCTCATGGCCACCGCCGACGAGCATCGCACGATCGCCCCGATCGTTGGCCCCGACGATCCCCGCCGATTCACCGATTCGGGGATCGAGATCCAGCCTTCGTACGACGAGAAGGATCTGCCGCCCGATCTCGAGCAGCGGCTGGGCGAGCCCGGCCAATACCCGTACACGCGCGCCATCCACTCCGACATGTACCGCAAGCAGCTCTGGACGATGCGTCAGTACGCGGGCTACGCCAGTGCGAAGGAGTCCAACGAGCGCTACCGCTTTCTGCTCTCCAAGGGATCCACGGGCCTGTCCATGGCCTTCGATCTGCCTACTCAGCTCGGCCTCGATTCCGACGATTCGCGCTGCCTTGGCGAAGTGGGCCGCACCGGAGTGGCCATCGACACGATCGATGACATGCGCACCGCGTTTGATCAGATCCCGCTCGATCAGGTCTCGACCTCGATGACCATCAACGCTCCGGCCAGCGTCCTGCTCTTGCTCTACGAGCTTGTCGGGGAGGAGCAGGGCGTGCCCGCCGAGCAGCTGCGCGGCACGACCCAGAACGACATCCTCAAGGAGTACATCGCCCGCGGGAATTACATCTACCCGCCGGAGGGCGCGATTCGCCTGACCACGGATCTGTTCGCCTACTGCAACGAGCGCGTACCGAAGTGGAACACAGTCTCGATCAGCGGTTACCACTTCCGCGAGAAGGGCTGCTCGGCCGTCCAGGAGGTTGCCTTCACACTGGCCAGCGGGATCGCCTACGTCCAGTCGGCCCTGGATGCCGGCCTGGAGATTGACCGCTTCGCCCCCCGGCTGGCCTTCTTCTTCAACGGGCACAACAACGTCTTTCAGGAAGTGGCCAAGTTCCGGGCCGCCCGCCGGATGTGGGCCGAGATCATGCGCGAGCGCTTCGGCGCCCAGGACGAGCGCTCTTGGCGAATGCGCTTCCACACGCAGACCGGCGGTGTGACCCTCACCGCCCAGCAGCCCGAGAACAACATCGTCCGCGTCGCTCTGCAGGGCTTCGCCGCGGTCTGCGGGGGGACCCAGTCACTGCACACGAACGGCTTTGATGAGGCGCTGGCCCTGCCCACCGAGCGGGCAGCCAAGATAGCTCTGCGTACCCAGCAGATCATCGGCTATGAGTCCGGCGCCGCCGACACCGTGGACCCGTTCGCCGGCTCGTACTTCGTCGAGGCGCTGACCGACGAGATCGAGA
>JBDTEE010000091.1:0-25335 GCA_039922645.1 Solirubrobacteraceae bacterium
CTCGTTCTCACGCAATGGCTCTAGATCCTCCCGTGCGGCAGTCGCAGGGTGACGCCGGTGCCGGCGTCATCATCACCTCCGATCAGGGGACTGGGGATGCGTGGGAGGAGGGCCACCACGCGCCAGCCATTGGTCCCTGGAAACTGGCCATCCGCCGCTTGCGGCGCAACCAGATGGCAATGGCGTTTTCGTTCCTGTTCATCGTGCTCGTCGCCATGTGCCTGCTGGCGCCGGTCTACGCGTCGGACATCGCCCACATCGGCCCCAACGCCAACAACGTCACCGGCACGATCAACGTAGGCGGGAAGCCACAAAACGTCGTTTCGGTAACCGGGGTCCCGATTGGTCCCACGTTCACCCGGCACTACTTCTTCGGCGCGGATACCAACGGCCGAGACCTGGCCGTGCGGCTGCTGTACGGCGGACGCACGTCGCTGTTGATCGGCGGCATCGCCACCGCGATCATCATCATCTTCGGGACCCTCATCGGCCTGCTGGCCGGATACTTCCGCGGCGTCGTGGACGCGGCTCTCAGGCCGCTGATGGAGCTGATCTGGTCCTTCCCGCCGGTGATCCTCGGCGTGGCGGTGGGCACGGCGCTCGCCTTCGGCGGAATCGGTCCGATCAAGGGCAACTCCGTGCTCATCCCGGCCTTCATCATCGGCGTCATCTACGTGCCCTATCTGGGCAAGCCGATCCGCGGAGAGGTGCTGCGCCTGCGCGAGCAGGACTTCATCGATGCCGCCCGGGTGCAGGGCATGAGCCCGTGGCGAATCATGCTCTCGGAGATCCTGCCCAACGCAGCCTCGACGATCACCGTGTTCGTCCCGATGATGCTCGCCAACGCGATCCTGCTCGAGGCCTACCTTTCGTTCCTCGGCGCTGGGGTCCAGGCCCCCAACGCATCGTGGGGCACGCTGATCTCCGACGGCCTCAACTACATCTCGACCACCCCGACCTTCTCCCTGATCCCGGGGGCCATGCTCGTGCTCACCGTACTGAGCATCAACGTGCTCGGCGACGGCATTCGGGATGCGCTGGACCCGCGCGCCCAAGTGCGGATCAAGACCTAGTCTGATGGCCCGGTTCATCGCTCGGCGCACGCTGTCGGCCATCGCGCTCCTGTTCGCCACCTCGGTGGTGGTGTTCGGCATCTTCGAGATCATCCCCAGCTACAACCCGGCGCGGGAGATCGCGGGGCGCAACGCGACTGCGGTGACCGTCCAGCAGGTCAGCCAGAAGTTCGGCTTCGACAAGCCCATCTACGTGCAGTACGCGAACACGATGAACCTGATCTTCAGCGGCCAGGTAATCGATTACCAGGACGACCTCAACGTGGTCGACCAGTTTCGCCAGAAGTTCCCCGTGACCCTGTCGCTGGTGATTCCGGCCGGGATCCTGTGGCTCCTGACCTCGGTTGTGCTTGGGTCGGCAAGTGCGCTGAGGGTGGGTCGGCTGTCTGACCGCGCGTTGATGGTGGCGGCGATCATCGGCGTCTCGGTGCCGATCTTCCTGCTCGCGGAGTTGCTGCTGTACCTGTTTGCCTACAAGTGGCAGGTATTCCCCAATACGGGCTATACGCATTTCGGCGACAGCCCGACCCAGTGGGCCTACCACCTGATCCTGCCCTGGATCTCGATCGCGGTCCTGTCGATCGGCTTTTACTCCCGCGTCCTGCGCTCCAACCTGCTGGACATGGTCAATCAGGACTTCGTCCGCACGGCGCGGGCCAAGGGACTGCCGCAGGGCCAGATCTTCCGCCGTCACGTCCTGCGTAACTCGATCATGCCCATCATCACGATGTTCGGACTGGACTTCGCCACCCTGCTGGGCGGGGCGGCGTTGGTGACCGAGACGGTGTTCAACCTTCCCGGCGTGGGCCAGTACGAGGCCAGCGCGATCGGCAACCTCGACGTCCCCCCGATCCTCGTCGGGTCCATGTTCACCGCCTTCTTCGTAGTGGTGTTCGGAGCCCTCGTCGACATTCTCTACGGTGTGCTCGACCCCCGGATTCGGCTTAGCGGCTGATGGCGCCCGGCTCTGTGAACGTCAATGGCTGAGCGCCTGCTCGAAGTCGAGGATCTCGAGGTCTCGTTCGTCACCGAGGACGGCCTCGTGCGAGCTGTCGACGGCGTCTCATTCACGCTCGACCGGGGTGAGGTGGTGGCGATCGTGGGCGAATCGGGATCGGGGAAGTCGGTCTCGGTGATGACGCTGATGGGACTGACCCGCTCTCCCAACGCTCGTTTCGGCGGCTCTGCGCGGCTGGGCGACCGCGACCTCATCGGCGCGTCTGAGCACGAGCTGCAAAGCATCCGCGGCAAGGAGATCGCCATGATCTTCCAGGATCCGATCTCCTCACTCAGCCCGGTGCACCGCATCGGGGATCAGATCGTTGAGCAGATCCGGGCGCATGAGAAGATCTCCAAAGCGGCCGCCTTTGATCGGGCGGTAAATCTGATGGAACGGGTGGGAATCCCGCGGGCACGGGACCGGGCTCGGGCCTACCCGCACGAGTTCTCGGGCGGCATGCGCCAGCGCGCGATGATCGCCATGTCGCTGTCGCTTTCCCCCAGTGTGCTGATCGCTGACGAGCCCACCACTGCCCTGGACGTGACGATCCAGGCGCAGATCCTGGATGAGATCAAGCAGCTGAGCCAAGAGGGCGACAGCGGCGTGATCTTCGTCACGCACGACCTCGGAGTCGTGGCCGATATCGCCGATCGGGTGCTGGTCATGTACGCCGGGCGTGTGGTCGAGCAGGGCACCCTGGATGAGATCTTCTACGACCCCCAGCACCCCTACACCTGGGGACTGCTGGGGTCGGTCACGCGGATGGATCGAGAGCCCCCGCGACGCCTGCCGGCGATCCCCGGACAACCGCCTTCGCTGGCCAACACACCCAAGGGCTGCCATTTCCGTCCCCGTTGCCCGCACGCCTTTGACCGCTGCGTAGAGGTCCCCGCGCTCGAGGCACGCGTGTCCGAGAGCTCGGGGCATGAGGATCGATGCTGGCTCGAGGTCGCGGAGAAGCGCACTCTGCGAGAGGTGGACGGACGCATCGGCCTGAATGCTCCGGTGGCGTCGTGAGCACTACGAGCTCGGACGGGGCGGTGAAGAGCGAGGCGCCGGAGGCCGGACAGCCCCTGCTCGAGGCAGAACACGTTGAGCTTCACTTCCCGATCAAGCGGGGGGTGATCCTCAATCGCACCGTTGGCGCCGTGCACGCGGTGGACGACATTTCCCTCAGCCTCATCGAAGGACAGACGCTGGGAATCGTCGGTGAGTCGGGCTGCGGCAAGAGCACACTGGCCCGGTGCATCGTGCGCTTGCTGGAACCGACCTCGGGCGTGCTCCGTTTCCGCGGTCGCGATATCACGCACCTTGGACGCCGAGGGCTGTTGCCTGTGCGCCAGGAGGTCCAGCTCGTCTTCCAGGACCCGGTTTCCTCGCTCAACCCCCGCAAGCGCGTCGGCCAGATCATCGGCACCCCGTTGCGGCTGCACGGGATGGAACGAGGGAAGGTCCAGGCGCGGGTTCGGGAGCTCCTGGACAAGGTCGGGCTGAACCCTGAGCACGTCAACCGCTTCCCGCATGAGTTCTCAGGCGGTCAGCGCCAGCGGATTGGCGTCGCCCGCGCCTTGGCCGTCGATCCACGCATGATTGTGCTCGACGAGCCGGTCTCGGCGCTCGACGTCTCGATCCAGGCGCAGGTCGTCAACCTGCTCGACGACCTGCAGGACGAATTTGGCCTCTCCTACGTATTCATCGCCCACGACCTGTCCGTGGTCAGGCACGTCTCGGACCAGATCGCTGTCATGTACCTGGGCAAGCTGATGGAGCTCTCACCCGCCCGGGAGCTGTACAGCAAGCCGATTCATCCCTACACCGAGGCGCTGCTCGCAGCGATTCCGATCCCCGATCCCAAGGAGAACCGGGCGCGCGAGCGCACGGTCATCGGTGGGGAGCCGCCGAACCCGATCAATCCGCCGACGGGATGCCGCTTTAACACGCGGTGCCCGCGGGCGAGCGACATCTGCCGGACGGTTGAGCCGCCCCTGGCGGAGTACCCCGGCGGTCATCTGGCCGCCTGTCATCACCCGCTAAACGTGACCTCAGCGGAGGTCAGGAGCGCAACCCGTTCGCCTTTGAGCCCGCTCGCCGCCGGCGAGGAGATGCCGGCCGCCGACCAGGGGACGCCCGCAGCGGGCCCGAGCGCCGAAGTCCCGAAGGCACCGGGAGACCGGTGACGTCTCGCGGGCGTGCTGTGCGCGGCTAGCTCAGGTCCGCCTGGGCGTCGGCTCGCCGGTGTCGTCCTGTCTTTGATCGGCCTCCTCGCCGCCGGGTGCGGCGCGGCCTCGAGCACGACGCCGGCTCGACCCGCCGCGGAACGGGTCTGCGACGGGGCGCGGCGCGCCGCCGCCGGCGCGCTCGGCTACGCGGTGACGGCGCACATCGCCGAGCGCGATTTATCCCATCTCGAATGCGTGCTCCACGGCCGGCGGCTTCGCGTGGACATCGTCTCCCAGGCATCAACTCGGGCCTACACGGAGTTCGATACCACGACCTCGCACCAGTCGCAGGTCTATGGCTCCGGGGTCCATGAGCCCGGCCAGATACCGATCCCGGCCTCGGTCCCTGGCTCGGTGGTGGCGGTGTGGATCCGCGCCCAGCGGGAGATCGTGGCCACCGACGCGAGTCCGACACGCGGGGGCACCTATCTTACGGTCACGGTCACCGGACGCTCTCTGCCCGGGCAAAACGCCCTCGGGCTCGCACAGGTGGCCGCACGGGCCACGTTCGCTGCCCACCCGGACGCCGCGTCGTGAGGCGGTGGATCGCGGCCCTGGGGCTGATCGTGGGTTTAGCGGGGTGTGGAAACGCCGACGTGCTGTCTCCGGTGGAGGTCGCCCAGAATTACATGTACGCCATCGCGGAGGGCAACTACGCCGGTGCGTGTGCCCTGCTGGACCAGCACACGCGCGCGAGGCTGGTCTCGTCGACTGGAAGGGACGTCAGTTGTCCGAGGTTGTTTGCGCGCTGCCTGCGGAACTCGTCGACCATTTTGCGCCACGATCAGGCACAGCTTCTGTATGCGAACGCTGATCTTCAACTCACCGGCTCGCGGGCGGATGTTCGGTTGAGCGGCACCGCGGTGGCCACCGCCGCCCGGCAAGTCACGCTCGTCGACCGGCACATGCACTGGTCGCTGACCTCGCCCGGCAAAGCCATCACGCGGTGCGTGCGCGCATCGCGCCGCCATCGACCGAGGGGCCGGGGGAGGGCGGGCGCCGGTGGATGACCGTTTGGCCGTGCTGCTGCTGCCGGCCAAGCTCGAGGCCTTCGAGCTCGAAGGCCATGCGCGCGCTTTGTTGGACATTCCTCGCGTGATCGCCCTTGAGCCCGCGCGCGTCCGCACCCCACGATTCATGCGCGACGCGGCCAGCGCCCGTCAGGCAAAGCGCATTCGGTTCCCGGGGCTGCTAAGCGTGGTGGTCCTGTATCACCCGGCTCAGTATCCGCTGGCGCGAGCTCTCTGCGCGGGGTACGAGGAGGCAGAGCTCTGGTACGTCGCGCCGGACCGGGCTAGCCTCGGGGCGGCCGGCGGCTCGAACACGGCCGAGCTGCTCACCTTTGACTCGCTGGCTCGCGAGCGAGCCACTGGCCTCCTGGCGGCGACCGACGGTGCGAACGTCGAGGATGACGATCTGCGCGTGCGGCTCCACGAGCTCGATGTGATCAACGCACGCGCCTTCATCCCAGGAGGGCGCTCGAGGGGCGGGTGACGCGAGGTAAGGGGTTGTGCCGTGCACCTAAGAGCCTGTCCCAGTTACCCCAAATTGCAGGGCAACTGGGATTGCTGTCGTAACGCGTTTGCATGCAAGATTATGTAGACCATGAGCAGTGCCCGCTGGAGCTGGTTGCGGAGGGCGAGGCTGATCGACCGCGCGTGACGATGGCCGGGATCTTTCGGGTCCCTGATGCGATGTGGGAGCGGATCGGTCCGCTGGTGCCCGCACCCGGGAAGGTCCACCGGTTCGGTGGCGGCGCACCGCGAGTTCCAGACCGAGTGGTGCTGGACGCGATCTTCTTCGTGATGCGTACCGGTTGTCAGTGGCACGCGCTGGACGCGACCGGGCTGTGCTCCGGATCGACAGCGCACCGCCGCTTTCAGGAGTGGGAGCAAGCTGGGTTCTTTGATGCGTTGTGGGTCGCAGCGCTTGAGGATTATGAGAACAGCGTGGGGATCGATTGGTCGTGGATGTCGATCGATGGATCGATGGGAAAAGCCCGCTGGGAGGCGGAAGTACGGGCAAGAACCCGACCGATCGCGGGAAGCTTGGTGTCAAGCGCAGCGTGATGACCGAAGCGGCCGGCATCCCCGTCGGACTGGCGGTCGACGGCGCGAACCGCAACGACTGCAAGCTCGCCCAAGCAACGATCCTGAGCGTCCCCATCAAGCGGCCGCCACCCACGCCCGAGGAGCCGCAGGGAGTCTGCCTGGACAAGGCCTATGACCACCAATTCATTCGCGATCTTCTGGGCGAGCACGACCTCACCGCGCACATCCGCAGCCGCGGGGAAGAAGCCAAACAGCTCCGAGCTGATCTCGGCCGCCGCGCACGACGATGGGTCGTGGAGCGCATACATTCCTGGATCAACCGATACCGCGCGCTGCTGATCCGCTGGTCCAAGAAGACCGAGAACCACGAAGCGCTATTGAAGTTCTCCTTCGCGCTGATCACCTGGCAACAGATGCGCGTCCTGGGGTAACTGGGACAGGCTCTTAGGGACCAGAACGCCGCCCGGATGGCGGGCGGTAGGCACGAAGAGCGCCGTCATGTTGGCGCAGGCCGTCTTCAGGTTCGCCCGCGTGCGGTAGGGCTGAACGCCCCAGCCGTTGGGGAACGCGGTGAAGAGGACGATCGGGTACCGGCGGTCGTTGAGCTCGATCTTGGGGCGATAGCCGATCACGCCGGTGTTCTGGTGCGTGTACCAGGCCATGATGCTCACGTACTCGACGTTGACCACCGGGTGCCCGCACTGCAATACGTGCTGATAACCGCCCAGCGCGTTGATGGTGGCGGCCAGCTTGTTGATCTCGGTGGTCCGCGCGCGCTCGTGGTAGATGTCCTTGTGCTCGAGACGCAGCTGGGATATGGCCTGCGGAACCATGACCGCGAACAGGGCCACGACCAGCGGGATCCCGGCCCAGCGGGCAAGCGAGCGATGCCACGTCGAGCCATCGAGCAGCAGCCAGCCCACGGCCACCCCGGCGAGCACACCGGTGAGCGCGGCCGGCTCGAACAGGTAGCGGGGAACGCCCGGGAACCCGTGCACCGCAAAGGCGATCTCGATCACAACCCAGCCGAGCGTCATCGCCGCCAGAACGAGCACGGTCAGGTTGCGCCGTAGCGCGGCCAGAACGACAGCCAGAATGGCGGCGATCTCCACCGGCCAGTACTCGAGCGCGGTGTAGCGGTTCCAGGTGCCAATGACCTTGTTGCTGTGGAGCTCGCGGGGGGACTTCAGGGCCAGCTGACCGGCGATGTCGGGGCGCCCGTTGGTGATCGTGGGCACGCCGAACCAGAGGAACGCGTTCCCGAGCACGCCGAGCACCAACATCCAGCGCGTCGATGGGACCTTGATCCACAGCCAGATCGCGTAGAGGCCGACAAACGGCCATACCTCGGGGCGGCCCAGGGCGGTGAGTGCACCCAGCCACCAGGCCCAACGCAGGCGCCCGGACAGGTAGCAGTCGATCGCCGCCAGGCACGTGGTGACGAGCATCGGATCGGACTGGACACTGAGCAAGTAGTGGAAGTACTGCTGGATGCCGAGCACGAATGCGCCCGCGAACATTGCGGCGACGACTGGCGGCCATCGGGGGCCGTCCTCGCCCGCCTGGCGGGCCGTCAGCCGGTAGGCGATGCGCCCGCCGAACAACGCGCCGGCCAGCGACATCGAGACCGCGGTCAGCATCCACAGCCAGAGCGCGTAGTGCCCGAACAGCGCGTAGGGCACGTCGAACAGGTAGGTGAACGGCTTCCAGGACGGCGCTCCGCCCAGGTTCAGGGAGCCGTGCAGCGTCTGGTAGCCCCAATCAAGCCAGCCGTAGGGGTCATACCCAGGCCGGGTGCCGGTGACGAGGATGACAATCCCGGCCAGGACGACGACGCCGAGCGCAGTCAGCCACCCGGTGAAACGGCGCAGGGCAAAGCGCGGACCGTCCGCCTTGGGGGCGGGCGTGGTCCTGTCGTCCCCGGCGGAGGGGACCTGCGGCGTCTCCATGGCGGTGTCAGACATGGGAAGGGCCGGACGGTACCAGCCCGACTGGCCATCGCTGGCCGGGCGAGAGCTCTCTCACCGAACGCCTCAGCTGCCGCTAGTCCGGCGCTAACAAAGGAACAAACCGCTCAACCGGCCAGCAGCAGGTCGGTGAACGCCGCCGGGTCGCGACGCACCCGGCCGGCCAGGGGATCGATGCCCTGTGGCCGCCTGGCCAGCTCGACGTCCTGCGCCCGGGTCAGTCGGCGCAGGCGTCCGGTGGCGATCAGCGCCTCATCGACTGCGCCCAGCCGGCCTTCGAAGACAGTGAAGACAGGGGTGCCCAGGGCGACCGCCTCGCGGTTCATCGTCCCCCCGGCCGAGACGACGAGATCGGCGTAGGCGATCAGCGACTGGGCGTCAATCGCCCGCTCGGGCACGATGAAGCCACCCGCCGCCGCGAGCTCGGAACGCTGCTCCGCCGTGCGGGGCAGCACCACGACCTGCTCCCCGCGGAGGCGCTCGAGGACGGCCCCGAACAGGTCGTTCTCGAAGCGGTGGTAGAGGGACACGGCCGGTGGGGTACGGACGATCGCGATCGGATAGGCGGGATCGAGCCCCAGCGTGGCCAGGACGGCGGGGTCGGGCTCGAAGTCGTACAGGTAGTACTCCTCCTTGAGCCCCGGATAGCGGTGCAGCTTGTTCCGCGCTCCGTAGCGATAGAGGCGCTCGGGCGGTATCGCCTCGGGAACGACGACGCCACGGACCAGACGGCAGTTGACCGTGTGCTGGACCTTGGCCCACTCGTAGTCGAACGTCGTCGCCGAGGGGATCCGTAGGAGAGCCGCCGCGACGGTGATGTCGTTGGACCCGTGGCCGATGGCCCGGTCAAAGTGCCGGGGACGGGCCCATCGCGCCAGCGCAGCCGAGCGCGCGAGCAGCCCGCGGGCCTTGTCCAGCAGCCCAGCACCGCGGTGGCGGCCGATCGCGGTGTGGGCGATAGAAAAGCGCTCGCAAAGCTCGAGCGTCTGGGCAAAGTCCCGCGCTGTGACCTCGACCTCGTGGCCACGGGCCTCCAGCTCGGCGATCACCGGCCGCATGACCAGTACATGCGGGGAGTTGGTCAGATCGACCCAGACACGCACGTCGCGCACCCTAGTGATCTCCCCTAAGGGCCGACACAGAGACGATCGCTACCCTAGGCGGCCTCATGTTGCTGACCTTTGCCTCCATCACCGGGCCACTGGTGCGACTGGCCACCAACCTGATCGGGAGTCTGGGCTTGGGCGGAGTCGCCCTGCTCACCTTCACGAGCGGTGTCATCGGCCTCCCCGGGACCGAACCGACGATGTTGTTCGCCGGTTTCAACGTCTTCCAGGGCCACCAGAGCCTGATCGGGATCGTTCTGGCCGGCGTGATCGGTGATCTTGCCGGC
Source organism: Solirubrobacteraceae bacterium (assembly GCA_039922645.1). GTDB lineage: Bacteria > Actinomycetota > Thermoleophilia > Solirubrobacterales > Solirubrobacteraceae > Palsa-465. The sequence continues at coordinate 9,704 of JBDTEE010000091.1, forward strand.
GCCTCGGTGGCCTACGCGATCGGGTTCTACGGCCGGCGAGAGCTGCTCGAGCGGCAAGGCAGCAAGCTGCACGTCAACCAGGCCAGCCTCAACCGAGCGCACCGGTGGTTTGAGCGCTACGGCGCCCCAGCTGTGGTCGTCACCCGCCTGATGCCCTTCGTTCGCGCCGCCTTTCCGTACGCGGCCGGGGTCGCCGAGATGCCCTACTGGCGCTTCCTGCCCCTGACCGCGATCGGCTCGGCGATCTGGATCGGTGGCCTGGGAATCGTCGGCCGCGCCGTCGGCGGTCAGTGGCAGACCTGGCGCCATCATCTTGAGTACGTCGATTACGTTGGCGTAGTGGTCGTTCTGGCCGCCATCGTCTACCTGATCGTGCGTCGCGGCTCGGACCGGAACGGCCCAGGCGGAGAGCCGGCCGCCGATGTCGTGTCCGACTGAGCGGACCACATCTGGGGGCAAACCACGCCTACCCGTGACGCAGGCGCTGACACTGGGGGCGCTGCACGGCCCGGCCGAGCTACTGCCGATCTCCTCCTCGGGGCACATCGCCCTCATTCCCTGGCTGCTCGGCTGGGACTACGACCAGCTGGACTCGGAACTGCGCAAGTCCTTCGAGGTGGCCCTCCACGCGGGCACGGCGGCCGCCTTGCTCATCACCCAGCACGCAGAAGTGGGTGAGGCGATCAGCGGGATGAGCCCGCGGCGGGCCAGCCTGATCCTGCTCAGCTTCGTGCCCCCGGCAGTGATCGGCTACGCGCTGGAGCGCCCGATCGAGAAGCATCTGGGCACGCCGCCGACGATCGCCGCGGGGCTGATCTGCGGCAGCGTGGCCATGGCCTGGGCCGACCGCTCCGCGCAGAGTCGCAGCTCGCAGACCGCGGGAGCGCTGGACGCGTTGTGGCTGGGCGCTGCTCAGGCCTGCGCGCTGGTTCCCGGAGTGTCGCGCAACGGCGCCACACTGGCTGCGGCCCGCTGGCGCCAGTTCACGCGCGCGGACGCCAACCGGCTCTCACGCCACGTCGCCCTGCCGGTCATCGCGGGGGCTACGCTGCTCAAGGGCGCTCGCCTGGCCAAGCGCGGGTTGCCGCCCGGCACAGCGGGGCCCTTTGCCCTCGGGGCGGGCGCCTCGTTCGCCTCCACGCTCGGATCTACGTGGCTGATCCACCAGGTCGAGCGCGACCGCTCGCTGCTGCCCTACGCGGGCTACCGGATGGTCCTGGCCGGGGTGGTCATCGCCCGGCTGCGGCGCCGCCAGACGCGATCCGGGGAATGAGGACCGACGGCCCCATGAGAGACAATGCCGCCATGACCGACGCCTACGCCGCCGCCGGGGTCGACACCAGCGAGGCCGACCGCGGCGTGGCAGCGCTGGTCGGAGTCCTGCGGACGATCGAGCCGGGGCGCCCGTCGCTGAGCGTCCCCCTCCCCGGGCACTACGCCAGCGTCATCAAGGTGGCGCCGGGACTTGGCGTCGCGCTGGCCACCGACAGCGTAGGGTCCAAGGTGATCGTGGCTGAGCAGGCCCGGCGCTTCGACACGATCGGGATCGATTGCGTGGCCATGAACGTCAACGACCTGATCTGCGTGGGGGCCGAGCCGCTGGCCCTGCTGGACTACCTCGCCGTGGAGTCCGCCGATCCGGACCTGCTGCGCGAGATCGGCGTCGGCCTAAAGATCGGCGCCGAGGCCGCGGGGGTCGAGATCCCGGGCGGCGAGGTCTGCCAGCTGCCCGAGGTCATCCGTGGCCATCCCTCCCCCTACGGCTTCGATCTGGTCGGGTCGGCCTTCGGCACCGTGAGCCTGGACGCCATCATCGATGGCAGCACATGCCGGGTTGGCGATGCGATCGTCGGCGTGCCCGCCTCCGGTGTGCACTCCAACGGACTGACCCTGGCCCGCCGGGCCCTGCTCGATCAAGGGGGACTCCAGCTCACCGACCGACCCTCCGGGCTCGAAGGCCAGAGCGTGGCCGATGTGCTGCTCGAGCCCACCGTGATCTACGTGCGTGGGGCGCTGGCTCTGCTGCGCAGCGAACTCGACGTGCATGGTCTGGCCCACATCACCGGGGACGGTCTCCTCAATCTTCTGCGCCTGGGGTCGGGAATCGGCTTCGAGATCACCGCTCCGCTGCCGGTCAACCCCGTGTTCTCGCTTATTGCCGAGCTCGGTTCGATCCCCGTGCCCGAGATGTGGGAGGTGTTCAACATGGGTTGCGGGTTCTGCGCCATCCTCCCTGCGGACCAAGCCCAGGCGGCCGTGGATCTCCTGGCCGAACACCACCCGGGCACGGCGCTCATCGGGCGCGTCAGCGAGCAGGCCGGAAAGGTGGCACTCCCCAGCTTGGGAATTGAGGGAGACTCGGACGGCTTGCGGGCGGTCTAGTGTCGCGGGTCGGAAATTGACTCCGGGGCCCTGGTGGGGCACGGGAGTCCGCGCACGGACGCCTGGGGTCGATCTGAGGACCAGACGGGGTACGTGATGCCGCAGTGGCGCAAAATAGACCACAGCAGATGAGCACTCTGGTCGGCACCAGCCTGAACGGTCGCTACCGGCTCGAAGCACGGATCGGGGCGGGGGGCATGTCCACGGTTTACCGCGCGCTCGATGAAACCCTCGAGCGCCAGGTCGCGGTCAAGCTGATGAACCGCGAGGTGGCCGAGGACTCCGATCTGCTCGAGCGCTTCCGGCGCGAGGCGCGGGCGGTGGCCCAGCTCTCCCATCCGCATGTGGTGGGAGTGATCGACGCCGGTGAGGACGACGGACGCCCCTACATCGTCTTTGAGTACGTCGAGGGCGAGACGCTCAAGGAGCGCATCCGGCGCCTGGGACGATTGCCCGTGGCCGAGGCGGTGGCCTACGCGATCGAGATCGCCCGCGCCCTGGGTGCCGCCCATGCCCGGCACATCGTCCATCGCGACGTCAAGCCGCAGAACGTGCTGATCGATGAGGAGGGTTCGGCCAAGGTCACCGACTTCGGCATCGCCCGGACGATGGAGGAAGACGGCCTGACCGCCGACGGACGCGTGATCGGGACCACCGACTACGTCTCGCCCGAGCAGGCCCTGGGTCGCCCGGTGACCGGGCAATCGGACCTCTACTCGCTCGGCGTGGTCCTCTACGAGATGCTCACCGGCGAGGTGCCCTTCAAGGGGGAGAGCCAGGTCGCCGTGGCCATGAAGCATGTCCGCGAGGAGCTGCCCGACGTCCAGCGGGGGCGGCCGGAGATCTCCGCCGCGCTGGCCTCGATCGTCGACACGGCCACGGCCAAGCGGGAGGACGAGCGCTACGCCGATGACGCCGAGCTGATCGCCGATCTCGAGGATGTGCTGGCCATCGAGGCCTCGCGCGCCGGCATTCCCTCCGGCGAGGCGACGAGCGTTCTGCGCACGCTGCCCTCACGGGCCCGCTCGCACCTGCCCTACCGGCTGCGCCACCCGGCCACGGTGGGGCTGCTGATCGCCGTCGTTGTGGTCGTGCTCGGCGCCGGTGGCCTTTACCTGGCCGGTCGCACCCACCATGGCACCGGCGCCGAGGCCCAGTCGCCCCCGCCGGCCAGTCACCACCAGATCAGGCTCTGCGGCAGTTGCGCGCATGACTACAACCCCCTGGCCACCAGCGGCCCTCACGATCAGCATCCCGGCCAGACCGGCCTGGCGATTGACGCCAACGTCAACACGGCCTGGACGACCGAGACCTATTACGCCGGCCTGGGCAAGCCTGGGGTCGGGCTCTACGTCACGGCCAACCCGGGCGTGGCCGCGCGCTCGATGGTCCTGGACACCGACACGCCAGGGTACTCGGTGGTCATCTATGCCCGCACCAACCACCCCAATCCCAACACCTTCGATCCCGGCCCGGGCGGCTGGGTGAAGGTCGGCGAGGCGAGCTTCGTGCACAGCCGACAGAACATCCGCCTGCGCGCGGGAGACGTGCGCTACCGCTACTACCTGGTCTGGATCACCAACCTGGGCAGCCACCAGTCGGTGGCGATCAACGAGCTGGCGCTCTACACCTAGGCAGGGCAGGGTGCGTTTTTGCACGCACGACCCGCATTAGAACTTGTGCTCGCGCTCGGCGGCGTGGCGCTCCAAGGCCAAGCCGACGAGACGATCGAGCAGTTCGCTATAGGGGAGCCCACTGGCCTCGAACAGCGAGCCGAAGACACTGGTCTGGGTGAAGCCGGGCATCGTGTTGAGCTCGTTGAGCAGCACCTCGTCCTCCTCGACGAGAAAGAAGTCGACCCGGGCCAGGCCGCTGCAACCGCTGCGCAGGAAGGCCTCGACGGCGAGCTCGCGAATGCGGTGCCGGACGTCGTCGCGCACCCGCGCCGGCACGACCAGCCGCATGCCCCCGGGCGAGTACTTGGCCTCGTAGTCGTACCAGCCGCCCTCTCCGGCGGCGAGCAGAATCTCCCCCGGTTCAGAGGCCAGCGGGTCATCGTTGCCGATCACCGAGCACTCGATCTCCCGGCCCTGGGCCGAGGCCTCGACGATGGCCAGTGAATCGTGCTCGAAGGCGGTCCTCAGCGCGGCCGGGAGCTCCGCCATCTCGACCACGCGGGCGATGCCCACCGACGAGCCCAGCCGGGCCGGCTTGACGAACACGGGCAGGCCCAGCTCGGCCAGCTCGCGCCCGACGGCGGACGGATCGGCGCGGAAGTCAGCCTCGCGCACCGCGCGGTAGTCAACCTGGGGCAGCCCGGCCTCAGCCATCAGTTGCTTGAAGACCACCTTGTCCATGCAGGCCGCGGAGGCGAGCACCCCGGCTCCGACGTAGGGCACATCGAGACACTCGAGCAACCCCTGCACGGTCCCGTCCTCACCGAAGGGCCCGTGCAGCACTGGGAAGACCACATCATGGTTGGGGAACCCGGCCCCGGGGCCGAGGAGCACGGGCTCACCGTCGCGCCGCCAAACCCCGTCGCGGCCCACCTCGATCACCGTGACCCCATAGCCGGCCTCGCTCAGCCCCTCGGCCACTGAGGCAGCCGAGGCCAGCGAGACCTCGTGCTCGGAGGAGCGCCCTCCGGCCAGAACAGCGACGCGCGACTTACTCATGGCTTGGTGGTGCCCGGAACTGATGTGGTTGTGGAGGAGGGCGACGTGGTGGTACTGGACGTGGTCGAGGTACTGGTGGGCGTGGTGGTGGAGCTCGTCGGCGCGTAATGGCCGACGACGATCGTCACCGTGCTGCCCGGCTTGACCTTCTGTCCGGCGGCCGGCGTCTCGCTGATCACCTTGCCGTTCTGCGTCTGGTCGGCCACGTTCTGCGGCTTGCTCACGACCTTGAGGCCGGCGCCGGTGATCTGCTTGGCCGCCGAGGACTCCTTCTGACCCACCACCGAGGGCACGGCCACCTTCTTGGGCGCGGTGGCCACGACGATGTTGACCGTCGAGCCCGGGTTGGCGTTGGTGCCCCCGGGCGGGCTCTGGCTGATCACATCGCCCGCGGTGGTGGTGCTCGAGACCTGCTTGGTGCTGGTCACCGTGAACCCGGCGTTGGTCAGCTGGGCGCGGGCGGCTGACTGGCTGAGACCGGTCACGTCCGGGACGCGCTTCTTCGCCGGTCCGGTGGAGATGAACAGCGTGACCTGGGTCCCCGGAGCAACCGTCTGCCCGGCGGGCGGATCGGTGCGTATGGCCTGGCCCGACGGATATTGCGACGAGGCCTGCATCACCACCCGCGAGGTCAGGTGCTGCCTGCGCAGCGATGCCCTGGCCGCGGACTGACTCTGGCCGACCACGGAGGGAACATTGACCGCACTCGGCCCCTGGGAGACGCTCAGGGATACGGTCGAGTTCTTATCGGCCTTCGCCCCGCCGGAGGGATTCTCACCGATCACGATTCCCGACGGCCGGTTGCTCGGCACATTGATCACCGCCACCTGGAAGCCGGCGTTCTGGACGATGTCCCGTGCCACGTTGAGCTGGTCACCGGTCACGGGCGGGACGGCCGCCTGGGCCGGCCGGGTCAGCAGGTAGGCGGCGGCCGCGGCGCCGGCCACGAGCAGCAGGACGAGCAGGCCGATGAGCCACGGCAGCCAGCCTCGGCGCTCCTCGTGGGGGTACTCGGGGTCGACAGGACGGACGGGAATCGGGCCGGGATAGGCCACGGGCTCCGCGACCGCCGCTCCGGCTCCGCCTCCGACGCCCGCCGCCAGCGCGGCCATGGCCGCCGTGTTCTGGCCGCTGCCCCCGGACAGGATCGAGGCGCGTGCGCTCTCCAGGGCGGTGATGAACTCATCCGCGTTCTGGGGGCGGTCGGCTGAGTTCTTGTTCAGCACCCACAGGAGGATCTGCTCGAGCTCGGGCGGAACCCGCGGGTTGACCTCGTGGGGTGGGCGAGGCGCCTCGGAGACGTGCTTGAGCGCGATGGTCACCGCCGCGTCGCCGTCGAACGGCACGCGTCCGGTGAGCATCTCGTAGAGGACAATCCCGATCGAGTAAAGATCGGAACTCGCCTCAACCGCGTGGCCCTGCGCCTGCTCGGGGGACAGATACTGCGCGGTGCCCATGATCGAGCCCGTCTCGGTCATGTCCGATGCGCCTGCGCGGGCGATGCCAAAGTCGGTCACCTTAGCCTGATCGGCGTCGTCGATGATCACGTTGTGGGGCTTGAGATCGCGGTGGATGATGCCGCGCCGGTGCGCGAAACGGGCCGCCTTGAGGATCTGGACCGTGATGTCGATGGCCCGGATCGGATCCAGCGGCGCCTCCTGCCGGATCAGCTGCTTGAGCGAACGCCCGGGCAGATACTCCATGGCGATGTAGTAGGTGTCGTCCCAGCTGCCGCGGTCGTACACACTGACCACGTTGGGATGCTGGAGCCCGGCCGCGGCCCGCGCCTCGCGGCGAAAGCGCTCGACGAAGTCGGGGTCGGCAGCGAAGCGCCCGTGCAGGAGCTTCAGCGCGACCTGGCGGCCCAGCTGCTGGTCCTCAGCCAGAAACACGTCCGCCATGCCGCCCGAGCCCAGACGCGAGAGAACTCTGTAACGGCCGTCGATCAGCGTATTTGGACTGGGGGCGGACATCGGCGGCTACTGGCCCTCGGATAGGAGGGTCTGCACAATCGCCTTGGCGATCGGCGCGGCCACCGTGCCGCCAAAGCCACCCTGCGAGCGCTCGATGGTGACCGCCACCGCCACCTTCGGGTTCTGGATCGGTGCAAAACCGATGAACCATGGCTGAGTCAGATTCAGGCCGGCCAGCCCGACCGACGCCGTACCTGTCTTGCCGGCAAAGGTAATGCCCGAGCCGAGCTGCGCCGGCGTGCCCGTCCCCTCGTCGACCACCTTCTTCATCATCTGAGCGACCTCGCTGGCCGCCGAGGCCTTCATCACCCGATGCCAGAGCGTGGGGGCGATCGTCTCCACCGTCCGGCCACTGGGATCGACCACGCGGCTGGCCAGATGCGGGGTCATGAGCCGGCCCCCGTTGGCCACCGCCGCGGCGACCATGGCCATCTGCAGCGGGGTGACCAGCAGGCCACCCTGGCCGATGGCGATGCGGCCGATGTCCTCGTTGGGACTCCCCGGGGGATAGGCAGTCCCGGTGCTCGAGTACGGGCGGCTGGTGTTGATCTCATCGGCCGGGTAATCAAGCGGCGGCTTTGAGTAGAAGCCGAAGCGCTTCATGTAGCGGGTCATCGTCTTCCGGCCCAGGGCCTCCGCCACCTGGGCCCAGACCGTGTTGACGGAGTACGTGAGCGCGGTCGTGAGGTCGATGGGACCGAAGCTCTGGTTGTTGTCGTTGTTGAGCGGTACCCCGGAGATGGTGACCGGCGACTTGCCGTCGACGATCGAGTTGGGGGTGTACTTGCCGCTGTCGATCGCCGCCGCGGCGGTGACGACCTTGAAGGTGGAGCCAGGGGGGTAGCTGCCCTGGGTCGAGCGGTTGAACTGACCCGGAGCGTTGGGGTTGGGATGGTTGTCGTCGTAGCTCGGATCGGCGTACATGACCTTGATTGCGCCGGTCTGCGGGTCCATGGCCACCACCGACCCGGCGCGACCGGCCAGCAGGGTTTGTGCGACCTGCTGGGCCTTCGGGTCCAGGCTGCTCAGGACGTCATCGCCGACCGGACGCGGGCTGAGCTGGCCGAACACCGAGCTGAGGCCAGTCTGCAGCCCGCGCAGCTCGGGCCCCCGGAACCGTTCCATGCCGGCCGCGCTGCCCTCGGCGATGTTGGAGTAGCCGATCGCCTGGGCGAACAGGGAGCCCGTGGGATAGGCCCGCTTCCACGTGCCTCCCCCCGCCGGAATCGACTTGGCCAGCACGGCGCTGTTGTCGGCCAGGATCCGCCCGCGCTTGATCGTCAGCTGGTGAATCAGGGTCAGGCGGTTGAGCGGATTGTTGTCGAGCTGCGTGGCGTCGATCACGGTCCAACGCGAGGTCCAGACCAGCAGCAGCGTGAACAGGATCACGATCACGCCGAACAGCCGGGCGATCTGGGCGTTCATGCGCGCTCGGGCCTCCGCGCCCGGTCCGAGACCAGCAAGAGCAGCGCCAGGAGGACGAAGTTGGCCACAATCGAGGACCCGCCGTAGGAGATGAACGGCAGGGTTACGCCGGTGAGCGGGATCACCCGAGTGACCCCGCCCACAATCACGAACACCTGCAGGGCGAACACGGCCGAGAGCCCGGCGGCCAGCAGGGTCGAAAACGAGTCTCGAGCCAGGACCGCGGCCTTGAAGCCACGGGCCACGAAGAGCAGGTAGGCGATCAGGACGGCGCCGGCGCCGAACAGACCGAGCTCATCGGTGATGATCGCGTAGATCATGTCCGTCTGGGGAGCCGGGATGAGGTAGGCGGTCGGGTTGGACCCGGGCACGGTGATCACCGATTGGCCGAAACCCTGCCCGAACAATCCGCCGGCGGCCTGGGCGAAGATCCCGTTGGCCAACTGGAAGCTGCCCCCGACCTGGTTGTAGAGCTTGGGGTCGAAGGGGTGCAGCCAGGCATCGGCGCGGTCGGTGATGTGCTGGATGTGCGTGCCCAGGAACCACGCCCCGAGCCCGAAGGCGAGGACCCCGATGACCACAAAGGACAGCCGGCCGGTGGCCACGTAGAGCATCGAGAGCAGCGCGCCGTAGAACATCAGCGAGGAGCCGATGTCGTGCAGGAGCACGAGGATGATCATGGCCACGCCCCAGATGACCAGCACGGGGCCGAAGTGCTTCAGCGGCGGCAGCGTCACCCCGAGAATCCGCCGCGCGCCCATGACCAGAACCTGGCGGGTGTCGCGCAGGTAGCTGGCCAGGAAGATGACCAGACCGATCTTGGCGAACTCGGTGGGCTGGAAGATGAACAGCCCGGGGATGCGGACCCCCAGGTACGCGCCGTTGACCTGCGCGCCGATGCCCGGCAGCCGAGGCAGGAGCAGCAGACCCAGGGAGACGGCGACGATCGTGTAGCGATAGCGCTCCAGCTTGCGGTAGTCGCGAAAGGCGATGATGGTGACGACGAACAGGATGAGTCCGAAGACGAACCACTGAGCTTGCTGGCGGGCCAGGGTGGAATCGATCCGGTAGACCATCACCACCCCGAAGCTGGCCAGCAGGGCGACCAGGGGAAACAGATAGGGGTCGGCGTAGGGCAGGGTGAAGCGAATGAAGAGGTGGGTGACGAGACACAGGGCGAGGAAGATCGCCCCATAGGTCAGCGAGATGTTGGTCAGGGCGTTCTGGCGCTGGATGAACACCCCGGCGAATCCGGCCGTGACCAGTAGCGAGGCCGGGATGAGCCCGAGCAACTCTCGGTTGCGGGCTCTCATCGGGTTAGCTGGCCGAGCTCGGCGGCACGCACGAGGCTGATCGCATCGCTTTGCGAGCGAATCTGATGGTTGAGCATCTCGCCGCGCCGCGCCGCGGACACAACCTTCACCGGCACCCCGGACACGTAGAAGGACTCGTAGAGGCGGACCCCGAAGGGCAGGTCGTACGGCAAGCCGCGATACACGGTCACGATGCCCTGGTTGTTGGTGCCGATGAAGAACAGCTGCCGAGTAGCCAGGTAGCCGCCACCGCCGATGAGAAACACCAGGATCAGGACCGTGGCCAACGCGGCCACCGGCTTGGCCAGTCGCGCCGGGCGGCGGCGGCGGCCGCGACCGTTCCGGTCATGACGGCTCGGGCCCTGGGTGCGGGCGAGAGGTACCCGGGCGGCCGTTCCGCTCGTCGTGGCGGGACGGGCTGAGGTCATCGTCCCGGAGGTTGCGGCGCCTGCGGCAGCTGCGGCAGCTGCGGCGGCGCTCTCGTCCGTGGCCGGCAATCCGGTCATCGTCGGCTGCTCGCCAGTCGGTGAAGCGACGTCCTCCACCTCCTCCAGACGGAAGAGGATCACCGTGATGTTGTCGCGGCCGCCGGCCTCATTGGCCTCGGCGATCAGTCGCTCGGCGGCCCGATCGAGGTCTGACTCCTCCCGGAGGACGCTCGCCACCTGGTTCTCACTGATCATCGAGGTCAGGCCGTCACTGCAGAGCAGGACCACGTCCCCGGCCCGGGCGCCGTAGGTCCGCGTGTCGACGTCGACCTCCGGGTCTACACCCAGCGCGCGGGTGATGATCGAGCGCTGGGGATGCTCGGCGGCCTGCTCCTCGGTCAGCTTGCCGCGACGCTTCAGCTCCTCAACCAGGGTGTGGTCCTGGGTCAGCCGCCCCAGCTGCCCGTCCCGGAAGAGGTAGGCCCGGCTGTCGCCCACGTGGGCCACAGCCAGCTCGGCATCGTCCACGTAGACCGCGGTCAGAGTTGTCCCCATCCCGGCCCGTTCCTGGTCGGTCCGGGAGATGTCGTAGATCTGCCGGTTGGCCTCTTTAGTCCGGCCGGCCAGGCGCTCCTCGGGAGCGCCCTGATCGGGGAGTTCGGCCTGGAATGCCTCCACGGCAAGCCTGGAGGCCACCTCACCGGCCTGGGCGCCGCCCATCCCGTCGGCGACCACGAACAGCGGAGCCCGGGCGAACGCGCTGTCCTCATTGTCCTTGCGCTGACGGCCGGTGTCGGTCTTCCAGGTGGTTTGGCTGGCGCGAAGCATCAGGCGGTCATTGCCGGTAGGAAAACTCCGAATCTCCGATCCGAATCCGATCGCCGTCGCGCAGTGGCTGAGGGCCGTCGAGGGGGGTGTCGTTCAGATACGTCCCGTTGGTGGAGCCGAGATCCTCGAGCACCACCACGTGTCCCTCGCGCGAGACGCGCGCGTGACTAGAGGAGGCGAACGGATCCTCCAAATGGATCTCCACATCTCCTCGCCCGAGCGTAGCGCCGTCCATCAGGTCGTAGGCCACTCCGCTCTCGTGACCCGCAGCGTGCTCGACCACGAGCCGGGGTTCGAAGTCCTCGACACCGCCCAGGCCCGAGGCAGCTTGGTACATCCCCGTGGCGTCCGAGGGGGGTGACCGATCGGATTCCACAACCCCGCCGCGCCCGCGGCGCAGATCGCGCATCGAACTCCAGGCCACCCACACCAGGAACAGGTAGAGCACGGCCAGGAAGCCGAATTTGAGGCCGACGGAGACGGGCTCGAGCACGGGGAGTGGGCCCTTCCTATTCGAGTTCGAAGGTGATCTGTGAGGTGCCGAGCTCGATCTTGTCGCCCGGCTTGAGCACCTCCGACCCCTCGACACGGCGGCCGTTGAGCCGGGTGCCGTTGGTCGAACCCAGATCGGTGAGCACCCAGGAGCCTCCGCGGGCTCGTACCTCGGCGTGGGTACGGGAGATGTTTGGGTCGTCGAGCATCAGATCGCACTGCCGGCTGCGGCCCATCGTCGCCCCGCCTGAGCCGACCACGACTCGCTTGCCGCCGGTGAGCAGCAGGGCGGTCTCCTCTCGAGCCCGCGCGCGCTCCTCCAGGGGCTCGGCGACGCGACCGGCGTTGCTGTAGACCATCGTCCGCCCGGACGGGCTCTCGGGCGCCTGGAACGCTGGGCGATCCTCGCGCTCGGGGCTGACCACCCGGGTCTGGATGCCGAACTCCCCCAGACCAAGGCGGTCGTCGGTCTCAAACTCGACCACAGGGCGCGACATCAGAGCGAGGTTCTCGCGGCGGGCGTGCTCGAGCAGGTAGCCGGCCAGCTCACTGGTCAGCGCATCCTCGTAGTCGGCGAAGCGCTCCCGGTCGCGCGGAGAGAGAAACACGAGGTACTCATTGGGGACATAGCTGCGCGAGACGGAGAGCGATTTGTGCTCCTCCATCTCTCGGGCCAGCTTGCGGGCAATCTCGACTGGGCGCACCTCGGACTTGAAGGCACGACTGAACGTGCCTTCAACGAGGCCAGCGATCTTGCTCTCGATGCTCCTGAGCACACTCATAGAAGGGCCCCTCGGGGCGGATCCATGCTACGGAAATTGTCGCCCGACGCTATGCGCCGGGCTGCGCGTCGGGCCATGCGTCGGCCCTGCCGCGCGTCCGCGCTGCCAAAGAGCGGCGGGCGCCGGCAGCCAAACGGGGGCCAGCGCCACGATCGCGCCGACCGCTGCGCCAAGCACTGCGGCTGGTGCCGTGGTGACGCCATCGGGTCCGTGAACGGCCGCAATCGCAGCGGTGCTCGTCGAGACAACGGTGGCCGACCAGACCACGACAAGGACCGAATCGGCCACCAGCGACCGACCGCGGACGAGCCAGGGCAGCACCGCTGCCGCTAGGGCCCAGATCGCCGCCGGGACCAGTGCGCCCGAGGTGATCATTGGCGTCAGTACCTGATCTACGGTCCCGCGCAGCGAGCCGCTCCAGACCGCCGCCGTTGATCCGGGCAGCCAATCCAGATAGAGCCCGTGGCCGGCTAGCGGGGCGAGCAGGAGCAAACCGATCCACCCGGCTGCGCCCAGCGCCGCCCGACGCCAGACCGAGGATGCTCGGCTGGCCAGAGCCGGCCAGGCTCCGGCCAGGCCGATGAGGCCAAGTGCCGTGGCGAAGGCGGGCAGGGGCCAGCTGGTCGCGTGCCGGGGGAGGAGCAGGACGGAAATGAGGCCCGCGGGGAGGAGCAGCAGCGCCACACCGGGATGGCCCTGGGCGGTGGCCATGATCGCGGCCGTGAAGGTCAGGGCCAGCCAGCCGATCCGCGGAAAGACAAGCGTGAGCCCGCCCACCGCGAGCGCCAGCACGGCTGCCGGCAATGGCGAGGGGTGAAGGGCATGGGCACCCAGCCAGGCGGCACTCCCGCCGGCGCCCAGGGCGCCCAGGCCGCGGCTCGGCCACGCCCGTCGGGCGCGAGCGTCGACCGGATCCCCCTCCTCGGTGGCGCGGCGCCAGCGCCGGGCCGGGGCCAGATCGTCGGCCAGGTCGTGGTCGTGATCGGGCTCGCGGTCGCCGTCGCGGTCGCGGTCGCGGTCGCCAAGTGTCCAGGCGTCGCCGACCACACCGGCCTCATCGCTGACCATGGCGTGGGCGGCGACCAAGGCCCGGCGCAGATCGAGGATGCGGCCGCGCTCGCGCGGGCGCGGCCGCAACGCCATGTCGATCCCCGAGCCCAACTCGCGAGGCAGATCGCGTCGCTGGCGGCGCAGCGGCGGAAGGTAGGTACCCAGGCGCCGCGGTCGGTTGGCGCCGCTGGGGGCCCGCACCGGATTGACCCCGGTCAGCGCTTCGTAGAGGACCAGGGCCAGCGAGTAGAGGTCGGCACTCGGCCCGACCTGCAGACCCTCGGCCTGCTCGGGGGCCATGTAGGCCAGGGTGCCGACCACGTCTCCGGTGCGGGTCAGTGAGTCTCCGCCGAGGACGCGGGCGATTCCGAAGTCGGTCAGCTTGGCCCGTTGGGCCGGAGAGGCGGGCCGCTCGGGAACGAGAATGTTCGACGGTTTGACATCACGGTGCACGATGCCCTCGCCGTGGGCGTGCTCGAGCGCGTCGCAGAGGACGATGCCGATGCTGACGATGTCCTGATCGGAGAGCTGCCCGGACTCGAGCAGGTGATCGAGGGTGGAGCCCCGCACCAACTCGGAGACCAGGTAGGCGCCCTCGTCGTCCATCGAGGCCTCGTACAGGGTGACGATGCCGGGATGCGACAGGCGGGCGGCCACCCGTGCCTCGCGCTCGAACCGGCCCCCCATGATCCGCTCGCGGGGCAGTATCTTGACCGCCACGTCGCGCTCGAGGCGTTCATCGCTGGCCTGCCAGACCGTCCCGAAGGCGCCCGAGCCCAGGCGCCGATACAGCCTGTAGCGGTCCAGGACCAACGGCGAGGACGGCATCTCCTTGCCGCGTCGGCCTGGTCCGCGGGTCGAGGCGGTGGCGGCGTCCCCGCGATCGGTGGCGGCCGTCGCGCGGTCGGTGGCGGCGGTCAGGTCACGGGCCATCCGGGCCTCACTGGGACGCATGGTCAGCTTTTCGCTGCCGCCCGTCGGGTCCCTGCGCCCCGGTTCCTCGCGCGGGCGCGGCTTAATTCGATGCACGCGCGGGAGCGTCCTTGTCCATCCAGCCGTCCCGTCGGCCATACTGCGCCCTTCACACGCCGTTAAAGGAGCGATTTCTTGTCGTTCTTCGACGAGACCGACGAGCCTCGAACTGAGACCCGCGTGCCACCGCGGGCCCAGCCAAGCCGGCGCCGCCCCTCCGGGACCGGTCGACGGCCGCCGCGCGATGACCAATCCGTTCAGACCCGCCGCGCGGTGCTCGCGGTCGTCCTGCTCATCGTGGTCATCCTGATTGCCCTCGGCGTGCACAGCTGTCAGGTCAGCGCGAACGAGAGCGCGCTGAAGGACTACACCAACCACGTCTCGTCCCTGATCACCCAGTCCAACACGACCGGCAAGCAGCTGTTCGGGGTGCTGTCCAGCACCAGCGGCCAGAGCAGCGCGACCGCCGTGCAGACCCAGGTCAACGCCGCGCTCGGGCAGGCCCGCTCCGAGCTGAACGCGGCTGAGAACTTCAGCCCCCCGGATGCGGTGCGAAACGCCAATCAGAACTTCATCCTTACGCTGAGAGGCCGCTTCGACGGAATCCAGAACATCGCCAACAACATTCAGCCCGCACTGGGCAACACGGCCAGCCAGACCGCGATCACGGCCATCGCGGCCGAGATGGCCCGCTTCTACTTCTCCGACGTGCTCTACAAGGACTACACGGCCACTGCCATCGCCGGCGCGCTTCATGGCGCCGGGATCGCTGTGGGAGGACCCAACGGCGTGTCGATCGCCGGCGGCCAGTTCGTGCCCAACGTGCAGTGGCTACTGCCGAACTACATCGCCAGCCAGCTCCACATCACGGTCAGAAGGAGCGGCAAGGTCGCTCCGGGTTCTCACGGCCACACCCTCAACTCGGTCGCCGTGGGTTCCAACACGATGGTGGCTGGGGTCACCAACCACACCCCCGCGAACCCCCCAGCCACGTTCACGCTCGGCTTCACCAACGCGGGGTCGAACACTGAGACAGACGTCATCTGCAAGGTCACCGTGAGCGGAACCAGCGTCAGCGGCCAGACGACCGTGCCGACGACCACCCCGGGCCAGGCCTCAACGTGCAACGTGCCCCTCGACGCCTCGCCATCCACCGGCAATCACACCGTCACGGCGACGATCGAGGCGGTGCCCGGCGAAACGAACACAGCCAACAACACTCAGACCTTTACGGTCGACTTCCAGTAGCGGTTTGTTGTGCGGGAGCGGTGGGAGCCCTCCGCTCTGGCCCGGCGATGCCGCCTCTGGCGCG
>JBDTEE010000092.1:0-8753 GCA_039922645.1 Solirubrobacteraceae bacterium
AGGACCTGGTGGCCCATCCGCGGCCCACGGCCACCGGGCGCGGTCTCCTACGCGCTCACCGGCGACTGGCTGCGCACCACCAAGGCGCTGGCCGCCGACCTGGGGGCCAAGCTGATCCTGGGCATCAACCTCGAGGCTGCCCGGCCGGCCATCGCGGCGGCGGAGGGCCGGATGCTGCTTGGAGGGATCGGCCGCAGCTATATCCAGGCGCTCGAGATCGGTAACGAACCCGACCTCTACGGCGTCTTTCCCTCCTACCGCGACCGCCGTGGCCATTTGCATCGCGCCCGCGGACGACATTACAGCCTGGGCGACTACACGCGCGAGTTCACCCGCTGGAGCCATGTCCTCCCCCGCCTCCCGCTGGCGGGCCCGGCCGCCTCGGGTCCGGCGTGGATGAACCGCCTGGCCACCTTCATCTCCGCCGAGCCAAACCTGAAGCTCGTCACCTACCACCGCTATCCCCTGCGGGCCTGTGTGACCAAGCGCGGCAAGCCTGGCTATCCCTCCGTCCCAAGCCTGCTGGCTGATAGCTCGGCCTCCGCCCTGGCTCGCGGAGTGACCCGGTACGCCAGCGTCGCTCATGCCCATCACCGGCCATTGCGTCTCACCGAGCTGAACTCCGCCTCCTGCGAAGGCCGGGCCGGAGTCAGCGACACGTTCGCCTCCGCCCTATGGGCCCTCGACACCCTCTTCAACCTGGAGGGGGCGGGCGTCGACGGAGTGAACTTCCACATGCTGCCGGGCTCCCACTACGCGCTGTTCAACCCCTCGCAGACATCCTCCGGCCAGTGGCAGGCCTTCGTGCACCCCGAGTACTACGGCCTCCTGATGTTCGCCCAGGCCTTTCCGGTCGGCGCGACGCGGCTCAAGGTCCACTCGCCCGGTGGCCCCGTCAAGGTGTGGGCCACCAATGACGGAGCCGGCACGGTGCGCGTCACGGTGATCAATAAGGACACGGCCAACGCCCACACCGTCGTCGTGCAGGTCCCCGGGCCGGCCCGGGGTGCAGCGCTCGAGACGCTCGAGGCTCCGGCGGTGAACGCGACCTCCGGGGTGACCCTGGGCGGCCAGACCTTCGGACCCGAGACCACGACGGGCACGCTACCCGGCTCGCCCCAGACCACCTCACTCGCTCCCGGCCCCGGTGGCTACACGATCCACCTGCCCGCCGCCAGTGCCGCCCTACTCACCGTGTCCAGCGCCGCAAGCGGCGGCTCACTGCTCCGGCACCGCTGAGCGGATCGCTTCGGGCCGGAGGTCAGACCCCGCTCTTGTGCAACTCTCGATAGACCTCCCCGGCCAGCTTGCCCGGGACCCCGGGCACCGCGGCCAACTCCTCACGGGAGGCGGACAGGATCGCGTCCGGAGAGCCGAAGTGGGCCAGCAGGGCTCGCTTGCGCGCCGGCCCCACGCCGGGCAGGTCATCCAACACCGAGGCGGTCATGGCCCGGTCCCGGCGGATCCGGTGGTGGGTGATGGCGAACCGATGGGCTTCGTCACGGACCCGCTGCAGGAGCTGGAGCTCGGGAGTGTCGTGTGCGAGCACGAGCGGGGCCTCGCGGCCGGGGATAAATACCTCCTCGATCCGCTTGGCCAGTGCGATAACCATCACGCCACGGTCGCGGAACCCCTGAAGGGCGCGCAGACCAGCCGCGAGCTGACCCTTACCGCCGTCGATCACCACCACATTGGGCAGCGCGGCGAAACTCGGGTCGTAGTCCTTGTCGTGGGGAGAGACGTCGCGCTGCTGCTCCCAGCGGGCCATGCGACGGCGCAGGATCTCCTCCATGGACGCGAAGTCATCGGGCCCGTAGTCGCCGCCGCCGTTGCCGGCGACCCCCTCCTGACCGTCACCGACCGTGAACACCTTGAAGCGGCGGTAGTCGGACTTCTTCGGCGCGCCGCCTTCGAAGACGACCATCGAGGCCACAGTGTTGGTGCCCATCAGCGTGCTGATGTCAAAGCACTCGATGCGCAGCGGCACGGTGTCCAGGCCGAGGGCCCGCTGCAAGCCGTCGAGCGCCTCCACGCGCTGTTGGCGCCGACGCTCGGAGCGGAGCTTCTCCTGGTCGATGGCGAGCCGCGCGTTGCGCTCGGCCAACTCGAGAATGCGCCGCTTGTCGCCCCGCTCGGCGGCCCGAATCTCCACCGGGCCGCCCCGGCGGTCGCTCAGGGCCTCGGCCAGGGCCGGGTTCACCCCCACATCGCGCTGAACGACCAGCAGTGGGGGCACTGACATGGCGCTGGCGTAGTACTGGAGGATGAAAGCCTCGGCCACCGTGGCCAGGTCCTCTCCGGCGGCGTTATCGAGGTAGAAGCTCTGGCGGTCCGAGAGCACACCGTCACGGACCTGGAAGACCTGGGCATTGGCCTCGCCCTCGGAGACGGCCACCGCAATGGCATCCAGCGATCCGGCTCCCTCGTGCGCGACCCGCTGGCGCTCCAGAAGCGAGCGAATGGCCCGGAGCCGGTTGCGTTCGCGAGCGGCGTCCTCGAAGCGCTGCTCGGCCGAAGCCAGCCGCATCTCGTAGTCCAGGCGCCGCTCGATCTCCTTATAGCGCCCGGAGAGGAAGGCGACTACGCCATCGATCGAGCGCCGGTACTGCTCCTTGTCGACGTAGCCGACACAGGGGGCCTCACAGCGCTTGATGTAGTAGTCCAGGCAGGGGGAGCCACTCCGCCGGCCCGGCTCGGGGCCCTCGCAGGAGCGGAACATGAAGACCTTGCCCAGCACCTCGAGCGTTGAGCGGACCCGCTTGGCGTTGGAGTAGGGACCGAAGTACGCCCGGTCGCGACGGTGGCGTTCGCGGGTGAAGTACGCGCGGGGAAAGTCCTCGTCGAGCGAGATCGCGATGTAGGGATAGGACTTATCGTCGCGCAGGCGGATGTTGAGCCGCGGCTGGTACTGCTTGATGAAGTTCTGCTCGACGAGCAGCGCCTCGGATTCCGTCTGTACGACCAGCGACTCGATCTGGTCGATCATCTCCAGGATCTCCCGCCCCGCCCGGGTGCTCGGGTTGGAGAAGTGAGACGCCACCCGCTTCTTGATCGACTTGGCCTTGCCGACGTAGATCACCTTGCCCGACTTGTCTCGGAACAGGTACACACCAGGCCCGTCGGGGAGCTCGCGGCGACGGTCAGCGGGATAGATCGACATCCCGTTTAACGATAGGACCGCCCCGCTCACTCCGCCGTGAACGAGACCACAACGCCGACCCTGCCCATGACCAGGGCGATCAGCGCCGCCACCTCCCCTCCGCCCGAGCTCGGATGGTTGGGCGTGTAACCGCGCGGGCTCAGGCTCGGGTCGAACAGGTTGGCACCGTTGGTGAGCGGAACCGCCAGCGCGTGGATGACGAAGGCCAGGGCCACTCCGAGCCCCAGCAGCACGGCGATCCGCCCCGGCCGCGAGCAACGCACGGCCACGGGCAGCAGACTGCCCGCCAGCACGGCCAGGAGCACGTCGGCGACCGAGTAGACCTGCCACGCGGTGGGTCGCGGGGCACCCCGGCGAGCGCGGGCTGATGGGCGTAGCGGGCCAGGAACGACGCAGAGAACTGGTGGCTCCAGACCAGAAACAGCGACAGCGCGAGGATCACGGCGGCGAGCAGCATCAGCCAGTCCGAGATCACCTCGCGCATGCCCTTGCTCACGGCGGCGGCAGGGTACGCGCCACGATGACCGCGGCGTATCGTGTCGGGCCATGGCAACCGAGGCCGCCCGCCGCGCCTACCGTACCTGCCCGCTGTGCGAGGCGACCTGCGGGCTGGAGATCGAGCTCGAAGGCGAACGGGTCACCTCGATCCGCGGGGATCGCGAAGACGTCTTCAGCCACGGCTTCATCTGTCCCAAGGGTTCGGCTCTACGTGCCCTGCATGAGGACCCGGAGCGCGTGCGCACACCGCTGATCCGAGAGGGCACTTCCTTCCGGAACGCCAGTTGGGATGAAGCCTTCGCCCTGATCGAGGAGCGACTCGAGCCGATTCTGGCCGCGGACCGCAACGCGGTGGCGGTCTACCTGGGCAACCCCAACGCGCACAACCTCTCGAATCTCCTCTACACCCGCGTGCTGGGCCGCGCGCTGTCGAGCCACAACATCTACTCAGCCAGCAGCGTCGACCAGATGCCGAAGCAGATGGCCAGCGCGCTCATGTTCGGCACCGGCACCACGGTGGCCGTACCCGACGTCGATCGCACCGACCATCTGCTCATCCTGGGCGCCAATCCCCTGGCCTCCAATGGCAGCCTGATGACCGCCCCCGACATGCGTGGTCGGCTCCGTGCGCTGCGCGCTCGCGGTGGCAAGCTGGTGGTCATCGACCCCCGGCGCACCCGGACCGCGGAGGAGGCCGACGAGCATCATTTCATCCGCCCGGGCACCGATGCGCTGCTCCTCTTCGCCCTCGTCGAGGTGCTGTTCGCCGAGGACCTGGCCGATCCGGGAGAGCGAATCGGCTCCCTGCTCGCGGGGCTCGACCAGGTGCGCGAGCTGGCCGCGCCGTTCACACCGGAGACCGTCGCGCCCGCCTGCGGGATCGCCGCCACGGGGATCCGCCGCCTGGCTCGCGAGCTCGCAGCCGCCCCGACGGCCGCCGTCTACGGACGGATCGGGACGACGACCCAGGAGTTCGGGACCCTGGCCAGCTGGCTGGTCGATGTCCTCAACGTGCTCACCGGCAACCTCGACCGCGAGGGCGGGGCGATGTTCCCGATGGCCGCTGCCGGCCACAGCAACACGGCCGGCACCCCCGGGCGTGGCCGTGGCGCTCGCTTCGGCCGCTTCGCCAGCCGCGTTCGCGGGCTGCCCGAGGTGTTCGGCGAGCTCCCGGTGGTCTGCCTGGCCGAGGAGATGGAGGCCCCCGGGGAGGGCCAGGTTCGGGCCCTGATCACGATCTCCGGCAATCCGGTCATCTCGACTCCCAACAGCGGCCGGTTCTCCGCCGCCCTGGGCAAGCTCGACTTCATGGTCAGCCTCGACGTCTACGTCAACGAGACCACCCGCCACGCCGATGTCATCCTTCCCGCCCCCTCGCCGCTGCGCCGCGGGCACTACGACCTAGCGCTGTACATATTCGCGGTGCGCAACGTGGCGCACTACTCGCCCCCGGTGCTGCCCGACCAGGATGATCTGCCCGACGAGTGGGTGACCCTGCTGCGGCTCTCAGCGGTGGCGGCGGGCATGGGAGCGGATGCCGACCTCGAGACGTTCGATGACGGCGTGGCTCGTGCCCTCGTGGCCCGGGAGATCGAGACCCCGGGCTCACCCCTGGCGGGACGCGAGATCGACGAGGTGATGGCGGCCCTGGCACCCCGGGTCGGCCCCGAGCGCCTGCTCGACCTCATGCTCCGTTCAGGCCCCTACGGCGACGGCTTCGCCAATGGCAACGGGAACGGAAACGGGACACTCAGCCTGGCCGTGCTCGAGGCGGCGCCCCACGGCATCGATCTCGGCCATCTGCGGCCACGCCTGCCCGACGCCTTGCGGACCGCCAGCGGGCAGATCGAGCTCGCGCCCGAGATTCTCGTCAATGACGTGCCCCGCCTGCGCTCTGCGCTGGAGCGATCTCCCGAGGCCGGGCCGGTGCTGATCGGCCGCCGCCATCTGCGTTCCAACAACTCGTGGATGCACAATCTGCCCGTTCTCGTCCGGGGTAAATCCCGCTGCACCCTGCATGTCAACCCGGCCGACGCCCAACGCTACCGGCTCGTTGACGGCGAGCTCGCCCGCCTCCGTTCGCGCACCGGAACGCTCGAAGCCGAAGTCGAGGTGACCGATGCGGTGATGCCCGGGGTGGTCAGCCTCCCCCACGGCTGGGGTCACGACGTTCCCGACTCGCAGATGTCGGTGGCCGCGGCCCACGCCGGGGCCAACAGCAACGTCCTGGCCGACGAGCAGCTGATCGATGCGGCGTCGGGCAACGCCGTGCTCAACGGCATCCCGGTGTCGCTCGAGCCGGCCGGCTGATCCGGGCCGCCGCGGTCAGTAGCGGCGCGCCGCCCAGATGACGGCGAAGCCGACGTACAGCGAGCCCCCGATCAGAACCAACCAGGCCACCGACCCTCCGGGACTCGACGTCAGGCGAGCGGTCCCGGTCAGCGTGATGGCCAGGACGGCCGCTGCGGCGTAGAGCGCCGCCCGGCGCCGGTCGCCCAGCGAGTACAGGGCCACCCGGTTCTGGCGATACATCACGGTGGCCAACCAGGCCAGGGCGCCCAGAAAGGCCAGCGAGAGGGCCTGGACGATGACCCCGGCGGTGGTTCCGCCCCCCGGGGCGAAGGCGACCGCGGCCGCGATCACGAGCACGATCACCACGTTGCGAACAGTGGGGTTGATGTTCATCGCACCAGAGGGTACGCCCGTGCCGCTTGGGGCGAGGCATCTGCGCGCAGATCCTCCGCCCGGCTGTCCTCCGTTCGCGCCGCGGAGGAGGGCTCGTCCTGTGTCGCGGGGGGCGCCATGACCGGCCGGATGGCCAGCTCCCCGGCCCGGAGCACCTCCTCCTCAAGTGGCGCCTGGCAGGCGGAGCGTCGACGGACCACCGCCTCAAGCGCGCGACCAGCTCCTCAGGGTGACAGGGCTTGGTGATCCAGTCGTCGGCCCCGGAGCGCAGCGCGCGGACCCGATGCGCCACCGGAGCGGAATCGCTGCAGACGAGGAGGGCCAGGCCAGGCAGGCCCGCGGCGACACGGGCGACGTAGTCGAGCCCGGTGAGTGATGGGTCGACGATCAGCGCGTGGAGCCGCAGTGCGGTCAGCTGATCTGGGCCCGCCGCATAGCCCAGCAGCCGCCGCTCCCGCCGAGCGCTTAGAAGCGCCGCTCCAGGACGGTGATCAGGCCGCTGTCGTCATCGATCATGGCTACCCGGATAAGCCCGGGCTCCTTGGGCGTGAAATGGCTGAGCTTCAGTCTAGGAGCGGGCCGGGACGACTCGGCCGCCGCCGGGGCTCAGCCCGGCAGCCTCCGGGGCACAGCCTGGCAGCCTCCGAGGCTCAGCCGGCCACGGCCTCCCAGCGCTCATAGAGCTCAGCCACCGCCCGGCGTGCCTCCTCATGCCGAGCGGTCGAGCGGGCGCTGGCCTCGGATGTGGCCCAGGCCACCGGGTCGGCCAGCTCGTCTTCGATCGCCCGCAGGGCCGCCTCCGCGACCTCGATCTGCTGCTCGAGGTTGCCTCCCTTGGACGAGCGCTTGGGGGGCGTGCGCTTACGCGCTTCCCGCTCGCGGCGAATCGGAGCCGGATCGGAGGCGGCCGGCTCTCGGCGCGATCCACGCTCGGCGGCTGGGGCGGCTGGGGCGGCCGGGGCGGCCCGGACCGGACGCGCGGCGCGCTGCTCGCGAACCCGAACGTACTCGGGCCAACCGCCGACGTAGCTGTGCAAGGTTTGATCCTCTACAGCCACCGTCCGGGTGCCGATCGCGTCCAGGAGTGCCCGGTCGTGGGAGACGAGCAGCAGCGACCCGGGGAACGACCTGAGCGCCGCCTCGAGCGCCTCGCGGCTCTCCAGGTCCAGGTGATTGGTCGGCTCGTCGAGGATCAGGACATTGGCCCCGGAGTGCACGAGAATGGCCAGCGAGAGCCGGCGCCGCTCTCCACCGGACAGCCCGTCGAGCGGCTTCTCCGCATCCTCCCCCGAGAAGAGAAACTGGCCGAGCAGGGCCCGCGCCTTGCCAGGGGTGAGACGGGCGGCGTGCTGGGTGGCCTCGAGCACGGTCCGAGCGTTGCCGGCGTTCAGCTCGTCCGCGTGCTGGGAGAGGTAGCCCAGCTTGACGTTGTGACCGGTCCGCAACTTGCCGACCTTCAGCTCGCGCTGACCGGCCAGCGTTTCGATCAGCGTCGTCTTTCCCGTTCCGTTGGCTCCCACCAGCGAGACGTGCTCGCCCCGCTCCAGCCACAATTCAGCCCCGGTCAGCAGCGCCTTGTCGCCGGCCTGCAGCGAGGCGTCCTCGAGCTCGAAGACCACGCGCCCGCTGCGCTCCGGCGGCTTGAAGGCGAACTCGAGTCCGGCGCCGTCAGCCGGATCGCGGGTGATCCGTTCAATCCGGTCCAGCCGCTTGGCCCGCGACTGGGCCTGGCGGGCCCGTGTGCCGGCCCGGAAGCGGGTGACGAAGCGCTCCAGACGCTCGATCTCGGCCTGCTGGCGCTCTATCGCCCGGCCCAGAGCCAGCTCCCGGGCCGCCTTCTCCTTGCGCCAGGCGTGCCAGGAACCGGCGAAGAAGCGACCCCGGCCGGCCTCGAGTTCGAGTACGGAGGTGCCCACCGCCTCTAGGAACCAGCGATCGTGCGCGACCAGCACGACGGCCGCATCGAGCCCGATCAGATGCTGCTCGAGCCACTCGAGCGACGTGATGTCGAGGTGGTTGGTCGGCTCGTCGAGCAGGAGCAGGTCGGGCGCGCCGGCCAGCGCACGCCCCAGGGAGGCCCGCGTCAGCTCGCCTCCCGAGAAGCTGTCGAGATGGCGGTCCAGATCGCGATCGTCGCGAAAGCCCAGGCCGTGCAGCGTGGATAGAGCCCGGTCGCGCCAGTCGTAGCCGCCGGCATGCTCCAGGCGAGCCTGAGCGCGGGCGTAGCGGGCCAGCGTTGCCTCGTCGTGCGCGCCACCGGCCATCGCCTGCTCCAGGCTGGCCAGCTCGGCTTCTATGGCCACCAGCTCGGCCGCACCTGACAACACGTAGTCGCGCAGGGTCAGTTTCCGGTCGCGCGGTGGTCGCTGGTCGTGCAGGGCGACCTTGGCCCCCTTGACCATGACCAGCT
>JBDTEE010000093.1:0-4390 GCA_039922645.1 Solirubrobacteraceae bacterium
GTGGCCACCTGGCCAGTGCCGATGGCCCAGATCGGCTCGTAGGCGATCACCATCCGGGCCAGCTGATCGGGCTCGATGCGAGCCAGGTCCTCCTGGACCTGGTGGCGAAGCTTGCGCTCGGTGTCGCCGCGTTCGCGCTCCTCCTCGGTCTCTCCGACGCAGAGCACTGGCTGCAGCCCGGCGGCAAACGCTGCCGGCACCTTCTGGGCCAGGGCCTTGTCGGTCTCGCCGAACAGCTGGCGGCGCTCGGAGTGTCCGAGGATCACCCCGGTCACCCCGAGGTCGACGAGCATCGGGGGCGAGACCTCGCCGGTGAAGGCGCCCTCGTCGGCCTGGTGCATGTTCTGGGCGTAGATGGCCACGCGGGAGCCGCGGGTCGAATCGACCATCGGACCGAGCGATGTGAAGCTCGGGCAGACCGCCACCTCAGTGCGCTCGATCGAGGACACCCGCGGAAGCAGGGCCGCAATGAACTCCTCGGCCTCCTCCAGGGTCTTGTGCATCTTCCAGTTGCCGGCGATCAGGGGCGTGCGGTCAGGACTCATGTCAGTACCTCTACCCCAGGAAGCGATCGACCCTCGATGAGCTCCAGTGCCGCGCCGCCGCCGGTTGAGAGGTGGGTGACCTCATCACCTAGGCCGAACTGGACCAGAGCAGCGGCAGAATCGCCTCCGCCGACCACCGTCACCCCGGGCGCCGCGGCCACCGCACGAGCCACGGCCCGAGTTCCGGCGCTGAACGGCTCAAGCTCGAAGGCGCCCATCGGGCCGTTCCAGAACACGGTCCCGGCGGTGAGGATGATCTGACCGTAGGCCTCGGCGCTGCGCGGGCCGATGTCCAGACCCATGAGCCCATCGGGCACGTCCAGCCCGTCGAGCGACTGAGGCTCGGCATCGGCACCGAAGTGGTCCGCCAGCACGAGGTCGGTGGGGAGGGCGATCGAGGCCCGGGCACCCGCTGAGGCGGCGATGGCCTTCCGAGCCAGCTCGACGTCCTCGGCCGCGCACAGCGAGGCGCCAACGTCGTGGCCCTCTGCGGCCAGGAAGGGGAAGCACATCGCGCCGCCGATGAGGATCGTGTCGGCAACCCGCTGGAAGGACTCGATGACGCCGATCTTGTCACTGACCTTGGCTCCGCCCAGCACCGCGACCAGGGGACGCGACGGGTGATCGAGCAGGCCGGACAGCGCCTTGACCTCGCGCTCGAGCAGCAGGCCGGCGGCCCGCCTTGGCATCAGGCGCGCGGCCCCCTCGGTCGAGGCGTGGGCGCGATGGGCGGCGCCGAAAGCGTCATTTACGTAGACGTCGGCCAGACCGGCCAGGGCGGCGGCCAGATCGGGATCGTTCTTGGTCTCGCCGGGCTCAAACCGGATGTTCTCGAGCAGCAGCACCTCCCGCGGCGCCAGGCCCGCGGCCAGCTCGGCCACGTCGCTGCCCACGCCCGGCGGCGCCAGCTTCACCTCGCCGCCGAGGAGCGAACTCAGCCGGTCGGCCACCGGCTTCAAGAACAGGCTCTGGTCAATCCCCTTGGGACGTCCGAGGTGGGAGACCAGCACCAGCGCGGCACCGCGGTCGCGCAGCGTCTCGATGGTCGGCAGTGCCGCCCGAATCCGGGTGTCATCGGCCACCTCGCCATCCCGCAGGGGAACGTTGAAATCAACCCGGACGAGGACGCGCTGGCCGTCCAGCTCCCCCAGGTCAGCAAGCGTCCTCACAACAGCCGCTGGACGAGATCCGAAATGCGGTTGGAGTAACCCCACTCGTTGTCGTACCAGGAGACGACCTTGACCATTGTCCCGTCCA
Source organism: Solirubrobacteraceae bacterium (assembly GCA_039922645.1). Classification (GTDB taxonomy): domain Bacteria; phylum Actinomycetota; class Thermoleophilia; order Solirubrobacterales; family Solirubrobacteraceae; genus Palsa-465. The sequence goes on from JBDTEE010000093.1 coordinate 1,803, forward strand.
TGACCGCCGTGAGCTGTGAGTCGACGATCGAGGAAGCTGGGTTCTTGACGATGTCCGAGGAGACAATCGAATCCTCGGTGTAGATCATCAGGCCCTGGAGCGGCCCGCTCTCCGCCGCCGCCTTCAGGGCGCCGTTGATCTCCTCGACGCTCGTCTCCCGGTTGGCCTCAACCGTCAGGTCGACCACACTGCCCGTGGGGACCGGGGCCCGGACCGCAAAGCCATGCAGCTTGCCATTCAGCTCCGGGATCACTGCGCCGATCGCCTTGGCCGCGCCGGTCGAGGCGGGAATCAGATTGACAGCCGCCGCCCGCGCCCGGCGCAGGTCGCGGTGGGGCATGTCCTGCAGCCGCTGATCAGCCGTGTAGGCGTGGATGGTGGTCATCAGCCCGTGCTTGATACCCACCGTGTCGTGGATCACCTTGGCGATGGGAGCCAGGCAGTTCGTGGTGCAGGAGGCGTTGGAGATGACCTGATGCTTCTCGCGGTCATAGACCTCATCGAAGTTGACGCCCAGAACCACAGTGGTATCCGGATTGGTGGCCGGGGCCGAGATGACCACCTTCTTGGCTCCCGCGTCGAGGTGCTTGGCGGCGTTCTCGCGGTCGGTGAACAGCCCGGTGGACTCGATCACCACGTCGGCGCCCAGCTCACCCCAGGGCAGCGCCCCGGGGTCGCGCTCGGCCAGAACCCGAATCTCTTTTCCGTCGACCGAGAACCCTGAGTCAGTGGCCTCGATCTTCCCCGGGAAGGGTCCGTAGTTCGAGTCGTACTTGAGCAGATGAGCGATCGTCTTCGGATCGACGAGATCGTTGACGGCCAACCACTCGATGTCGGCGCCGCGCTCGTAGGCAGCCCGGAACACGTTGCGCCCGATCCTGCCGAAGCCGTTGATCCCAACACCTACAGCCATGCGCATCGCCTCCAGTCATCCGCCTACGTCTCAAAAGAACCGGCCCGGTGTTGCACCGCGGACCGGCTGGCGACAGGCTATCTGAACTCCTGGCTGGCCCTCATCGTCGTGAGACCACCTCCACCCGCAACCCATCCGGGTCGCGCAGGTAGCCCGCGTAGTAGCGGCGGCCGTACTGGGGCCGCTGACCCGGGGCCCCGTCAGCACGGCCGCCGGCGCTGATGCCCGCCGTGTGGGCGGCATCGACGGCCGCCTTACCCGAGGCCTGCAGAGCGAGGTGACCGTAGCCGGGACCAGGCGCCCGTCCCCGGACCACGAACCAGATCAGCGGCCCGTCGGTTCCGTAAGCCACGGCGTGGGCTGACTCGTGCATGCGCCGAGCGCCGAGGGCCCGGAACACCGCGTCGTAGAAGCGGGCCGAGCGGGCCAGATCGGTGACCTCGAAGCCCACATGGTCGATCACGCGGGCCTCGTCACATCCCGGTGCACAACCTCGACCAGCAGCCCCGTGGTATCGGCGTAACGGCTGGCCAGATGCTCGGCGATGGCCACCGAGCGATGATGCCCGCCGGTGCAGCCGATGGCCACCACGAGGTGGGTCTTGCCCTCAGCCAGGTATTGGGGCAGCAGATAGTCGATGAAGGGGTGCAGCTGGGCGTAGAACGCGTCCAGCTCGCCGTCGGCATTGATGAACTCAACCACGCGCACATCACGCCCAGTCAGCGTCCTCAGCTCCGGCTCGTAGTGAGGGTTCGGGAGAAAGCGGACGTCGAACATGAGATCGGCGTCCCGGCTCGGGCCGTACTTGAAGCCAAAGCTCTGAAACGTCACCGCCAGTCGACCAGGCGTCCGCGTGGGCAGCAGCTCGTCGGCCAGCTTGCGCCGCAACATCGCCGCGGTTAGACCTCGGGTGTCGATGACCACGTCGGCGCGCTCACGCAGGGGAGCGAGCAGCTCCCGCTCGCGGGCGATGCCCTCGGTGACGCTGCCCCGCGGAGACAGAGGGTGCCGGCGCCGGGTCTCCTTGTAGCGGGTGAGAAGCGTCTGCTCGTCGGCCTCCAGGAAGAGCACGCGGAGGCGGACCCCCGTGGCGCGGAGGTCGTCGACCATCGCCGCCAATCCCTCGAAGTAGCTGCCGCCGCGCACGTCGGAGACCACGGCGGCGTTGGCGACCTTCGACCCGGCGTGCATGAACAGGTCGACCAGGGAGCGGATCATCTCCGACGGGAGGTTGTCCACGCAGAAGTAGCCCTCATCCTCGAACGCAGCCATGGCGGTCGACTTGCCCGCGCCCGAGAACCCCGTGATCACGACCAGATCAGTGAGGGCGGAGGCCTCCATCGTCACCTAAGTCTGATCAACCGGGCGGACGGGGGTCGCCTCGGCGCTCGGCGCGGGTGTGCCACCATGGCGCAAGTGCTCGGCCGCCGCGCTCGTAACGCCCTGGTGGCGGCCCTGTCCCTCGCCGTGCCGGGAGTCCTCCTGGCCCTGCCCGGCGCCCCGACCGTCGCCCCCGCCGCGCCCGATCCAACCTCGGCCACGGTGACCGCCCAGCCCATCGGGCAGAGCATGCCCGCGGGCTTCCTGGGCGCCTCATTCGAGTATCGCGGCGTCCTCGAGTACACCGGCAGCAACCCGCAGGCGGTCGACCCGGTTCTCGTCAATCTGCTCAAGG
>JBDTEE010000094.1:0-13294 GCA_039922645.1 Solirubrobacteraceae bacterium
GCTCGCGATGACGTTGGAGACCCCGCCGGACGGGAGCACGCATTGGAGCGCGCGTAGGATGGCCGCCGCAGTGGGGCTCTCGGCCTCAACAGTCCAACGGATCTGGCGCGAGCACAAACTCAAACCCCATCAGGTCCGGTCGTTTAAGTTCTCCAAAGACCCGCAGCTCACCGAGAAGATCGTCGACGTCGTCGGCCTCTACCTCGCACCGCCGAAAGGCGCGCTGGTCATCTGCGTGGACGAGAAGACGCAGATCCAGGCGCTCGATCGCACCCAGCCGACGCTGCCGATCAAGCGGGGCAAAGCGGCCCGGATGACCCATGACTACAAGCGCAACGGGACCACCAGCCTCTACGCCGCGCTGGAGATCGCGACCGGAGAGGTCACCGGCTCCTGCTACCCCCAGCACACCCACCGCGAGTTCCTCGCGTTCCTCAACCAGCTCGTCAAGGCGTACCCGCGCCGGCCGCTGCACGTCGTGCTGGACAACTCGAGCACGCACTCGACCCCCGAGGTCGACCGGTGGCTTGAGCGGCACCCGCGCGTCCATTTCCACTTCACCCCGACCAGCGCGTCGTGGATGAACATGGTCGAGATCTGGTTCTCGATCCTGACCAAACAACAAGTCCGCCGCGGCGTCTACCACGACGTCCCCGAGCTGATCGCCGCGATCGAGCACTTCATCGACGGCTACAACGACCGCGCCCAACCATTCATCTGGACCAAGACCGCCGAGCAAGTCCTCGCGAAAGCGATCAAACGACAAGACACTTCAGACCCACTGCACTAGGTTGAGACCGATGGCTGAGCTTGAGCCGAACCCTCCCCGCGAGCACGGACTGGCCGATTTCTGGCGTGAGCAGCTCCGCGGCGGCCATCCCGACCCTCAGCTCCTCTCCCTCCCGGGCATCGAGCAGCTCCGTCGCCAGATCGCCGGACTCAGTCCCGAGGCTCCACTTTCCCGCCTCACCGGCATGCGCCTGGAGTCGATCAATCCCGGCGAGGCTCTCTTCCGCATGCCGATGACGGGTTGGCTGCCAGCGGCTGACGGCCGGATCCCGCCCGGGCCGCTGGCCATCCCCGCCGACGCGGCCATGGCCTGCGCGATCATGTCCGAGCTACCCGCAAGGACGCTGTTCACGACCTCGGAGATGACGCTGCGGGTCCTTCAGGAAGTGCGGCCAGAGGGCGATCTTCACGCCCATGGCCGAGTCATCGCCGCCGGGCCGCCGGTGGCCCTGGCCGAGGTCGAGCTGCGTGACGACGACGGGGTCCTCGTCGCGCACGGAAGCTCTCTCTGCGTGACCCTGCCTCCGATGGCCTCGCCACCCGCCCACCAGAGCCCCGCCGCTGAGCACCCCGCCGAGTCACCCGATCCCTGGGCGCGCCCGGCGCCGGCACCGCCGTTTCCCCACGTGGCCGAGGTAGGTCGATCGGGGCTCGACGTGCTGCAGAGCCGGATCGCCGGCGACTCGGAGCCCGCGCCGCTTGAGCGCTTCCTCGGCCTCATGCCGTGGCGGGCCGTCGAGGGCGAGACCGAGTACCGCCTCCCGGCCAGCCCGTGGTTCTGCGCGCCCCCGCCCGGCCGCCTCCAGGGCGGGGTGACGATCACGCTCGCCGAGGCGGCCATGTTCGACGCCGTGCGGACCCTTGTCCCCGCCGAGCTTCCGGTACGCCCGGTCGAGCTGAAGATCAACCTGCTCCGTCCACTGGCTAGCGATGGCCGCCCGGCCCGGGCCCTAGGTCGGGTGGTCCACTCAGGTCGCCGCATTGCTGTGTGCGGGGCTGAGGTCAGCGACGCCGACGGGCGCCCGATCGCCGTGGCCACGGGCTCGGCCTTGCTCGGCGAGGCGGCCGTGGTCAAGCCACGGAGCAACCACTGAGACCGGTCCGGCGCGCCGGTCCCGTGGGCCTCATCGTTCTGGCCGCGCTGCTCTGTGCCCTCCTGGCTGGGTGCGGCGCCTCGGATCGGCGCGTCGGACCCGTCCAACGCAGCGTGGCGCCGACTACCCACCTGGCCGGAGGCGCTCCTGCCCACGTGGCGGTGATCGTCATGGAGAACGAGGAGTACAGCGACATCATCGGCTCACCGTCGACGCCGTTCATCAACGGACTGGCGCGGCGCTACGCACTGGCCACGGCGATGTTTGCCATCTCGCACCCGTCGCTCCCCAATTACCTCGCGCTGACCGGCGGCGCCACCTTCGGCGTAAGTAGTGACTGCACCGACTGCCTGCTGCACGCCTCCGGTCTCGGTGCTCAGCTCACCCAGGCGCGCCTCTCCTGGCGGGCCTACATGGAGGATCTGCCCCACCCGTGCTTCACCGGCGCAGGCCACGGTGGCTATGCCCAGAAGCACAACCCGTTCGCCTACTACCGGGAGCGCGCGTCGACGTGCTCGCACGTCGTGCCTCTGAGCGAGTTGGCCGGCGCCGAGCGCACCCGGCGTCTGCCCCGCTTCATCTGGATCACCCCGAACCTGTGCCACGACATGCACGACTGCAGCACGGCCACTGGGGATCGCTTCCTGGCCGGCCTGGTGCCGCCCCTCCTGAGCGCCCTGGGGCGTCGAGGCCTGCTGTTTCTGACCTGGGACGAGGGCTCAAGCGATGAGGGCTGTTGCCGACTGGCCTCCGGAGGACATGTGGTGACGATCGTTGCCGGATCCGGTGCTCGCCCGGGCGCAGCTATGTCAACCCCGGCTGACCACTATTCCACCCTGCAGACGATCGAAGATCTGCTCGGCCTGCGCCGGCTGCGGGGGGCGGCCTGCGCGTGTACGCCCTCCTTGGCCCCCCTGCTGCGCGCCCGGCCGGTCAGGAGGAGCTGAGCGCGTCCGACACGGCAGCCTCGGAGAGCTCAAGGCGGGGACCGAAGTTGATCTGCATGACCGCGCCGCCATCGGGTGCGTTAAGGGCCTTTACGAACCCGCCGTGGGCATCAGCCGCCTGTCTCACGATGGCCAGGCCCAGGCCGGAGCCGGGCTTGGAGCGGGCGTCGCGGGCACGATGGAAGCGATCGAAGATGAACGGGAGATCTTCCTCCCGGAAGCCTGGTCCGTGATCGCGCACGGTTAGCAAGCCGCCACTCAGATTGACCTCGATCGTCCCCTGGGGCGGGCTCCACTTGACCGCGTTGTCGAGCAGATTGGCCACCGCTCGGGCGATGCGATCACCCTCACCACGGACCAGGGTCGGCTCGAGGCTTGAGGTGACGGTCAATTGCGAGGCCCGGCGTCGGGTGCGGTCTACGGCGGCTGCGGTGATCTCGTCCAGGCGGGCATCGCCGTGCTCGCCGCTGGGCTTGGCCCCGCGGGCCAGTTCGACCACGTCACCCACCAGCGCAGTCAGCTCATCCAGCTCCTCGATCACGTCATTGCGCAGCGCCTCGCGGTCCTCGGCCGACAGGAGCTCCTCATCGCGCATCAGCTGGAGATTGGCCCTGATGGTGGCGATTGGGGTTCTCAGCTCGTGGGACGCGTCGGCCACCAGGTTGCGCTGGGCGAAGATCGAGTTCTCGAGCGCGTCGAGTGTGCGGTTGAAAGTCTGCCCGAGCCGGGCCAGCTCATCGTTGCCGTGGACAATGAGGCGCTCGTGCTCGATCCGCTCGGGGTTGGCAGCGATCGACTCGGTCTGCCGGGTAAAACGCGCGATCGGCGCCAGAGCCGTGCGAGCCACCAGGACACCGAGCAGGGCTGCCAGCAGAATCCCGCTGGCAGCCACCAGGACCAGCAGCAGGGCCTGACTGGCCAGGGCAGCGTTGACCTCGATGAGTGGCAGAGCCACGAGCAGCGCCCCGCGCCAGCCGAGTCCGGTGACCATTACCCGGAGTTCGGTGCCCCCCACCTCCCGGTCGGCGAAATATCGGCCGATGCCACGAGCGGCCAGCGCCTTGGCGCGGGCGTCGGGCGGGATGCTCTGCTTCTGGCCACGAGGCACGTAGATGGTCCCGTTCTTCCGGATCAGAATCACGGTTCCCGGCGCACCACCAAAGGCGGGCCCGTTGCGGTCATCAAGCCCCAGTCCCTCATCGCGGTCGTCCGGGTCGCCGGGCGGGGTGGTCACGAAGCCCAGTCCCGGCCGGCCCACGTCACCCGAGGTGCGAGAGGGCTCTTGGCTCGACGCTCCTCCCCGGGCTGGGTGCCCGGTGGCCGGGATGCGCGCCCGGGAGAGCAGGGAACCAGTCAGACTCTGAAGCGAGGAGTCGACCTGGCCGCGAAGCTGCGTGCGCGTGCCCTCATAGGCGGTGAAGGCGACGGCGATCACGGCGATGGCCACGGCCGCGCCGGCGGCCAATCCCATGCGGACCCGGAGAGTCACTGCCCCGGCTCGCGGAGCGCGTAGCCAACGCCGCGCACGGTGTGGATCAGCGGGCGCGACCCGGCATCCTCGAGCTTGCGGCGCAGATACCCGACGTATACGCGCAGCGCGTTGGAGGTGGGGCCAAAGTCATACCCCCAGACCCGGTCGTAGATCAGTGTGTGGGGCAGAACCCGGCGCGGATTGAGCATCAAGAGCTCAAGCAATTGGTACTCGGTGCGGGTCAACTCGACAAAACGGTCAGACACCGCCACGCCGTGGCGGGCCGGATCGAGCTTCAACTCTCCGAAGGAGAGCACGCCGTCGGCGTCCCCCTCGCCGCCCGCGCGGCGCATCAGTGCCCGCAGCCGGGCCTTGAGCTCATCGACATCGAAGGGCTTGACCAGGTAATCGTCGGCGCCGGCGTCAAGCCCGTCGATCCGGTCAGAGACGGCATCGCGCGCCGTGAGCATCAGCACGGGCAGGCGATTGCCGTCGCGGCGCAGGATGCGGGTCACCTCGAGCCCGTCGATGTCGGGCAGGCCGATGTCGAGAACCATCGCGTCGGGCACCCCCTCCGCCACCTCACTCAGCGCGTCTGACCCATTCTCGGCCAGGCGGACCTCATAGCCAGAAAGCGTCAGGGCGCGGCGCAGGACGTCGCGCAGCCCGCGGTCGTCGTCCACCACCAGCACTCGCATATCCGTATTCTCCTTGCTGGACCGGCCAGCCGGCCGATTTCCTACGCTGAGCTTAGATTCCCAGCGCGGCGGGATTCAGGCTCCGGCGACCCGCTCCCGGAGCACCGCTCCGAGGATCCCGTTGACAAAGGCGGGCGCGTCGGCACCGCAGAAGCGCTTGGCGGTCTCCACGGCCTCGTTGATGGCCCCCTCGGGCGGGATGGGCTGCTCACCGGCCAACTCGTCGGCGTGCAGCATCTCCGCCAAGCCGACCCGGAGAATCGATCGCTCAAGCGGAGCGATGCGCTCAAGTGTCCAGCCACTGGCGTGGCTCCGGATCAGCTCGTCGAGCTCCGGTTGGCGCTGGCGGACCAGCTCGGCCAAGGTACGGGTGAAGCCGAGCACATCGCGGGGGAAGGTGTCCTCCAGATCGCGACCGAGCAGGTCACTCTGGTAGAGCGCCCAAACGGCCGCCCGGCGCTGCTCGCTACGACGCACGCGGCCTCAGGCCCGGGAGACGTAATCGCCCGAGCGCGTATCGACGCGCACGCGATCCCCGATGTTGACGAACAGCGGCACCTGAATGCGCGCGCCGGTTTCCAGCACGGCCGGCTTGGTGCCACCGCCCGAGGCGGTGTCGCCGCGGAGCCCCGGCTCGGTCTCGGCGATGGCCAGATCGATCGCGCTGGGCAGCTGCACGTCGGCGGGCTCGTCGTCGATGTAGAGCAGCTCGACCTCGTCGGAGTCCCTCATGAAGCGCAGCGGATCAGCCAGGGTGGTCTCGGGAATGGTGAGCTGCTCGTAGCTCTCCGAGTCCATGAAATGGGCATCGGTCCCGTCGCGGTAGAGGAACTGCATCCGCCGGACCTCCGTCCGGACGGCACGGAACTTCTCCCCAGCCCGAAACGTGCGATCGATGACGGCACCATCGCTGGTCCGCCGCAGCTTGGTGCGCACGAATGCGCCCCCCTTGCCGGGCTTCACGTGCTGGAACTCGACGATCTTGAAGATCGTTCCGTCCACATCGATGTGATTTCCGTTACGAAATTGGTTTGTGCTGAGCATCGCGAAGCGAGTCTAGTGGGGCTCGCCGGAGCGTTTGGTCGGGGAAGGGCGAGTTCCGGGGACCCCCAGGGTAGGACGCAGGAACGAAGCTGCAGCAGCGCTCAGCGAGTTCCGAGGACACAGCCTGGCGGTCATCCGGTGCCGCCATAACCGGTCAAATGCTTCGGTGGGCCCACGGACAGGGCGCTCACGCGACGATCGTGAGCCGCTTGTCCCGGCCGGTGAGGATCTCGGCCCCGTTCTCACCGACGACGACCAGGTCCTCGATCCGGACTCCGAGCTCGCCGGGCAGGTAGATGCCCGGCTCGACGGTGACCACGTTGCCGCTGACGAGTTGATCGTCAGAGCGCTTGGCCAGCCGGGGAGCCTCGTGTACATCAAGCCCCACCCCGTGGCCCAGGCTGTGGCCGAAGTGCTCGCCGTGTCCGGCGGCATCGATCACCTCCCGGGCGGCGCTGTCCACCGCCCGCCCACCCGCGCCGGCCTTGATGGCCTCCAGACCGGCCAGCTGAGCGGCGAGGACGAGCGCATAGATCTCCCGGGCCCTCGCCGTCGGCTCCCCGACGGCCACGGTCCGGGTGCAGTCTGAGCAGTAACCCTCCAGCCGTGCACCCCAATCGATCACGACCAGCTGCCCGGTTTGCACCGCGACATCTCGCGGGGTGGCATGCGGCAGCGCGCCGTGGGCACCGGAGGCGATGATCGGATCGAAGGCCACGCCCTCAGCACCCCGGGCCTGCATGCCGGCGGTCAGGGCAACCGCGAGCTCACGCTCGGTGCGCCCGCTCAGCCCGTCTTGGAGCAGCTCGGTGAGAGCCTCGTCAGCGGCGTTGCTGGCCGCCCGGATCCGGGCCACCTCGCCCGGTTCCTTTACCGCACGCAGGCGCTCAACCAGTCCACCGGCGCCCACGAGCTCGACGCGGCCGGGAAGCAGATCGCGCAGCCGGACGTGGTCGCGCACCGTCATCTGCCCGTCATCGAAGCCAAGCCTGATGGGACCCGGAGGGAGCAGATCAGGCACGGCCTTGATCAGCTCGAGCGCCTCCAGCCCGCGGTCATAGCTGGAATCGACCTCCGCCGCGGCCTGCTCGACGTAACGGAAGTCGGTCACGAAGGCACGCGTCTGCGGGCCGACCAGGGCCAGGCCGTTGCTTCCCGTATAGCCGGTCAGGTAGCGGACATTGACCAGCCCGGTGATGAGCAGCAGATCCACCTCCGCGCCGGGCAGCAGGTCCAGCAGGCGCTTGGCGCGGTCACTCATCGCCGGCCAGGGTTCCTTTCAGAATCTCCAGCGCCTCGCGGTAGCCAGCCGGCCCCTGACCGGCGACCCGGCCGACACAGAGCTCGCGGATGACCGATTGCCGGCGCCAGCTCTCGCGCGCGTCGACGTCTGACAAGTGGACCTCGACCGCGGGCAGGCCGGTCAACTCCAGGGCATCGCGAATGGCATAGGAGTAGTGCGTCCAGGCCCCCGGGTTGAGGATGATCCCGTCGGTCAGATCCCTCACGCGATGAAGGTGCTCGACGAACTCGCCCTCGTGATTTGAGACGAAGAAGCGCGTCTGCAGGCCCAGTTCACCTGCTGTCTCGGAGATGTGGACCTCGAGCTCGGTCAGGGTCAGGGTGCCGTAGTGGCTCGGGTCGCGCTGGCCCAGCTGGTCCAGATTGACACCGTGCATGACCTCTATCCGGTTGGCGGACGGCATGGCCATCAGCTTGCCAGTTCACGGACCGCGGCGATCAGGTCCCGGGGCGCGACCGCACTGCCCGGCTGCGGGCGGCCGGGCTCGGGCAGGAGCACGAATGGCACGGCCCCCTCCCCCACGCGCTTCTTGTCGCGCGCGGTGGCCATGACCACCGCGTCGGCGTCGACCTTCTCGTCGAGCCGGGTCGGAAGATGGCGGGTCTGGAACAGGTCGGCCACCTCGTCGCGTAGTGCGTCGTTACCGGATAGCCGCAGCGCCGCGAGCAGGCCCAGGGCCACCGCCTCGCCATGGCGGTAGGTGGCGTAACCCGTCACCGTTTCGATGGCATGCCCGACTGTGTGGCCGAGATTCAGCACCTGACGCACGCCCTCGTCGCGCTCGTCGCGAGCCACGATCCGGAGCTTGGTCCTAGCGCAGGCGGCAATCACCTGCGGGTCAGTCGGATCGGTCCCGCCGCGAACCAGCTCCCACAGCGGGCCGCCGGCGATCAGTGCCGTCTTGACGACCTCGGCGTACCCGGCGGCGAGCTCCTCGGGCTCAAGGCTTGACAGCACTTGCGGATCGGCGATCACCGCCTGGGGCTGGTGATAAGCGCCAACGTAGTTCTTGGCCTCCTCCAGGTCGACGCCGGTCTTGCCGCCGTAGGCCGAGTCGACCTGTGCCACCAGTGTCGTCGGAACCTGGACGTAGCGCACTCCGCGCTGGTAGGTGGCGGCACAGAACCCGGCCAGGTCCCCCACCACGCCGCCGCCCAAGGCGACCACGACGTCGGCACGGGTCATTCCCGCCCGGGCCAGCTCGGACCATACGATCTCAGCATGGGCAATTGTCTTGGACTGCTCTCCGGGCATGACCATCGCCTGGCCGCTGAACGGCGCCAGACGCTCACCGTAGAGCCGAGCCACACGCCCGTCGGTGACCAGGAACCGCCGTCCGCCCACCGCAACCGGCCAAAACGGTTCGGGACCGAGCAGTCCCGGTCCGATGTAAACCGGGTAATCGCCCGAGGCGCTTGCTGCCCACAGCAACCGCGCGGTCGGATCCAGCCCCTCGGCAGCCTGAAGGACCTGGGAAAGACGGTGCGAGCGCTCGTGGGGAACGACGATGTCGGCCAGCTGGTCATAGAGCGGTTCACGCTCGGCGTGCAGGCGCTCGAACGCCGGCCGATCGGAGGCCAGCGGCCGCCCGCTGCCGCGACAGCGCGCCCAGGCGGTCTCGACGTCAATCTCGATCCACACCACCAGATGGTCGGCCAGCGCCGCCCGAATCGCTGCCGAGCCGACCGCGCCCCCACCGAGGGCCACGACCCGAGGAGCCTCGTCCCGGCCCGCGCCGAGGAGTTCCAGGGTCAGTTCCTCCTCGGCAGCCCGGAAGGCCGCCTCGCCGTCCTCGGCGAAGATCCGTTCAATCGGCTTGCCGAATCGCTCCTCGATGACGCTGTCCACATCCACCGCGTAGGCCCCAAGTGCCCGGGCGACGCTGGCCGCAGCGGTCGACTTCCCCGCCCCCATGAAGCCGATGACCGCCACCACACCTTGGGGGGCGTAGCCATCCGGCCTCAGCTCCGCGGCCATCCGATCCGCTCCTGGTAGGCCTGGAGCGCCTGGCGCACATCCTCGATGTGATCGCCGCCGAACTTGCGCCGGTAGGCATCGGCGAGGACGAAGGCCACCATCGCCTCTCCCACCACGCCGCCCGCGGGCACCGTGCAGGAGTCGGTGCGTTCGCGCAGCGCCTCGCCCGGCTCATGGGTGGCGATGTCCACCGAACGCAGCGGCTTGGTCAGGGTGGGCAGCGGCTTCATCGCTGCGCGAACCACCACCGGCTCGCCGGTGGTCATGCCCCCCTCGAGTCCGCCGGCGTGGTTGGTGGCCCGCCAGAAGCCGCGGCCCTCCTCATAGAAGATCTCGTCGTGGGCCTGGGAGCCGGGGAGCCCGGCTACCTGGAGTCCGTCGCCAATCGAGGCGGCCTTGACCGACTGGATGGAGAGCACCGCCTGACCGAGCACTCCATCCAGGCGCTCGCGCCATGAGACGTGCGATCCCAATCCGGGCACGACTCCGAAGGCCCGGACCTCGAAGATCCCGCCCAGCGACTCGTTGGCTTTGCGCAGACGGTTGATCTCCGCCACCATCCCGCGGCTCGCCTCCGGATCCAGGCAGCGAACGGGCGATTCATCGACCTCGGCGAAATCCTCCGGACTCAGATGGTCACGCCGTGGCGCGCTGACGCCGGTGATCTGGAGTACGTGGGAGAAGACGCTCACGCCGAGAGCGGACAGGAAGGCCTTGGCCACCGCGCCGCCGGCCACTCGAGCCGCCGTCTCACGGGCGCTGGCTCGTTCCAGAATGTCGCGCACGTCGCTGAGGCCGTACTTCTGTGTGCCGGCCAGATCGGCGTGTCCGGGCCGGGGCAGGTGCACCTCCGCTGTGGCCCCTTCGACCGGCCACGGGTTCATCCGCTCTTCCCAATTGGCGTAGTCGCGATTGGCTACCTGAAGGGCGATCGGACCTCCCAGAGTGTGTCCGTGACGGATCCCTCCCGTCACCTCCACGCGGTCGCGCTCGATTTTCATCCGGCCGCCGCGGCCGTGACCGAGTTGACGGCGCGCCAAATCGCGATCTATCGCGGCGCGGTCGATAACCAGCCCAGCCGGTAGGCCCTCCACGATGCAGGTCAGCCCGGGGCCGTGGGACTCACCGGCGGTGACCAGATTGAGCATCTGCCCTAGTCCCCCGGGCCAGCCGGTGGGCTCGTCTCGGCCGGGGCCTCCTGAGCGTCGATGCCGGGGATTCGGCGCCCCGTGCCGCGGCACCAGGGGCATTGCACCTCGTGCGCCTCGCCGCCCAGGCCGGAGCTCAGCCGGCCGGTCCCGCGGCAGGGCATGCAGATCTCCTCCGGCGGGATCTCGGGACCCGTGCTCATGAACTCGTGCCCTGCTTGATGGCCACCAGAACCCCGTCCCCGACGGGCGTGATCGTTCCCACCAGGTCCGGGTGGGAGAGCAGCCGATCATTGAACGCCCGGGCGGTGCTGGCCCGCTCCGAGGGGTCGCCCTCGGCCACCGAGCCGCGCATGAGGACGTTGTCCACCACGAGAACCGCACCGGGAGCGAGCCGGGGCACGAGCGCGTCGAAGTAGGCGTCGTACTCGGACTTGACGCCGTCAACGAAGGCGAAGTCGAACTGGCCGGGGAGATCGGCTAGTCCCTGACGGGCATCCTGGAGACGAAGGTCGGTCCGGTCGAGCACGCCGGCCCGCTCCAGATAGCCCCGGGCGGCGGCCTGGCGCTTGGGATCGATCTCGAAGGAAACTATTTTCCCGTCCGGCGCGAGTCCTCGGGCGATGTAGAGGGTAGAGACGCCGATGGCGGTGCCCACTTCGAGGGCATGGCGAGCGCCGCGAGCGAGGGCGAGGATCTGGAGCAGCTGGCCGGTGCCGGGGACCACGATGGGGATCCCCTCGCGCGCCCCATGGGCCTCCATCTCGGCCAGCACGGGGTCGGGCTGGGGGCGCACGCGCTCCAGGTAGCTGCTGACGGCTTCGGTGACGATCATCGCCCGAGACCTTACGGATCGAGAAGCTGGGCTGGCGTGCCGAGACCGGCGGCGACACGCATGGCGGCCCGTGGAGCCGGGCGGCCGGTGAACAGTTCGAAGCTGAGCGCACCCTGAGCGACCAGCAGCTCGAGACCATCGACGGACGGCACGCCCTGGTCCCGGGCGGCGGCAATAAGGGCAGTCGGAGCCCGCGCGTAGACGAGATCAACCACGCATCCGTAGTCCGTCAGCTCGGCCGGGGCGAACGGAAGTCCCTCCAGCGAGCCGGAGCCGTCCAGGCCGACCGGGGTGCAGTTCACGAGCACGTCGGCCGGCCCGACCTGCTGCACGGGCTTCCCGCCGAGCTCGCGACACAGAGCCTCCGCGCGCGCCGGGTTGCGGTTCCAGACCCGAACATCCCGAACACCGGCGTCGAGGAGCGCCCACACGGCGGCCCGGGCGCTTCCGCCAGCACCGAGGACCAGGGCACTGGCGCCGGTCACCGGGCGGGGGAGCGCCGCGAGCAGCGCCGGAGCGTCGGTGTTCTCCGCCGCGATCTGCCCCGCCGCACCGAACCCGAGCGTGTTGGCGGCTCCGATCGCCCGCGCGCGCGGCGTGGCCTCGGTGGCCAGAGCCAGCGCGGCTGCCTTGTGGGGAATGGTGACATTGGCGCCCCGAAAGCCGGCTCCGGGCAGCGCTGGGATCACCTCGGCCAGCAGCTCAGGCGGGACCGGGAGCAGCTGATACCGCCAGCTGCTCAGTCCGGCGGCGGCCAGGGCCGCGTTGTGGATGGCGGGTGAGAGACTGTGGGCGACCGGCCAGCCGAGCACTCCGAGGCGCGTGTCCTGGGCACCGTCGTCCGGCGGCGCCTCGCCACCTTCCCCGACGCTCAGCAATGCTTCGCCGCGTACTTCTGGCCAAGGGCCAGGAACTGCTGGTAGCTCGAAGCAAAGACGCTGTTGCGCAGGCAGGGCGTGGCGAAGAAGTACAGGTACTTGGTCTGAGCCGGATGGGCCGCGGCCTGCATTGAGGCCAGTCCCGGGTTGTCGATCGGCGTGGGCGGCAGACCGGGATGGGTGCGTGTGTTGTACGGCGAGGAGGAGTGCAGCTGCGACACGGTCAGCGGCTTGGTGAAGTTGCCGGTGGCGTACTGGGTCGTGGAGTCGAGCCCGAGCAGCATTCCGTCGGCCAAGCGGTTGTAGATGACCGAGGCCACCAGCGGCCGGTCCTGCGCAGTCGGCGTCTCGGCCTCGATGAGCGAGGCGATCTTGAGCACGTCATAGGGAGTGAGGTGCTTGCGCTCGGCGTAGCGCAGATTCAGCGTGCCGAACTGCTGCTGGAACGTCTTCAGCTGATCGGTGACCAGAGCGGGGATCTTGATCGGATCGATCAGCTGGTAGGTGTCGGGGAACAGGAAGCCCTCGAGGTCCGGCGGGGCATGACGGAGCCCATAGGCGCGCATGTTGAGCAGCTTGGTGCTGCGAGTGTCCGCCAGATAGCTGCCCTTGATGTGCTGCTCATTCAGCAAGGCGCTGATCTGAGCTCGGCGCCGGCCTTCGGCGATGGTCAGCGAGGAGACCTTGGCTGCGGGCGGCGCGGCGGTCAGCTTGGTGAGCACATCGCTGTAGCTCATGCCCTTTTTCAGGTGGTAGACCCCGGCGCGCAGGCTGCTGCGCTTTCCGGCCAGCGTTGCCCGGATCTCGAAGAAGAAACTCGAGGGTATGACGCCGTCACGGGCGAGCAGGTCGCCGATCTGGCTCGAGCTGGCCTTCGCGGGCACGATGACCGTTACCTGACCGTGCGGAGAGCTCCCGAAGGGCTGAAAGAGCTGGACCAGGAACCAGATCAGCGCCCCGGCCAGAACCAGGGCGATGAGCGAGGCAACGCGGCCAAGCCAGGAATGCCCCGAGCGTCTGCTCCCCGCCGCGATGCGCCGGGGGCGGCGAGGTGTGCGCGGCGGGCCGGCCCGGCCCGGCTGGCGGGCACGGCGGGTGGCCAACCCTTCG
>JBDTEE010000095.1:0-4411 GCA_039922645.1 Solirubrobacteraceae bacterium
GCGGATCTGCTCGAGGATGTAGTCGGCCGCCTCCTGCTGCTGTTCACGGCTGGGCTGCTCGATCACGTCGAAGCGGAACGGCTCGCCGTAGCAGATCGTCACCCGCGGGAATTGAAACCGCTTCCAGTTGCGGACCTGGTAGGACCCGAGGATGGCCACCGGTACCACCGGGGCGCCGGACTCAAGTGCGAGCCGGCCAATCCCCGGGCGCGCCTCGGCGGCCATCTGCCCATTCCGGGAACGCCCGCCCTCCCCGTACATCCCCACCGCACCACCGCGTTGGAGGATCTTGAAGGCACTGATGAACGCCTCCTCGTCCTGGTAGCCCCGGCGCACCGGGAAGACTCCGCCGTGACTGAAGATGTACTGGGGAATTCCCTTGCCGAACAACTGCGACTTGGCCATGAACTGAATCCGCCGCCGGACGAACGCGCCGGCGAAGAAATGGTCCATGAACGACGCGTGGTTGGGCGCGATGATCAGCGGACCACCCGGGACCCGCTCGCTACCCAGGCCGCGGGCGCGGAAGGTGATGAGCGCGTGCAGCTGGGTGATTACACGGACAGTCTCGTAGACCTTCGTCTCCGGCTCGCCCGAGCGCACCCGCTGGTGGTAGCGGTCGAAGTGCTCCTTGGGTCGCTCATCGCGGTAGCTCTGGGGCTTGATCTCGACGTCGGGCATGCCCACCAAGCATTGCGTATCAGCTCGCCATGTGTTGCGCAAATTCCTCCAGACCGCCCTGCGGTGTCAATCCCCCGGCGCTGAGGAGAGCGGTCCCGGCTGACCTCCGTCGGAGTCGGGAAAACCGCAGGCCGGCGCCGGACCAGCCTCAGCCGCCCCCTCACGCCGGACTAAGTGAGCGCTCAGCCCCGGAGCGGCAGGACCAGCGCGGGCTGATCGATCTGATGGTTGTCGCTGGTCGATATGACCGCAGTGCCGATGGCGAAGAACTCGATCACGTGAGAGCCCCAGCCATGGCTGCGCTCGACGATGCGCGCGCCGACGATGCCCTCGGACTCGAGCCCGTCGGCCTCCTTCTGCATCCGCTCCATGGCCAGCTCGCGCGCCTCGTAGAGCGCCTGGGTGAAGTTGGGCATCTCGACGTTGCGGCCGATCTGCCTCAGCGAGGCCATCATCCCCTGCCGCGCGACGTGGTAGACGCAGTTGCCCATGACCAGTCCAGTCGGCCGGTAACCGGCCCGCAGGAGTGTGGCGAAGTCCTGGCCGCTCAGGTCCGAGGTGAATGGCCGCCCGTTGGGTGCGCGATGAAGGACTCCGTCCCGGTGCTTGACGGCCGTGCCCACGGCGATGAACTCGGCCAGGTCAGCGCCCCAGTCATAGCGACCGATGTCCAGCCTGACCCCCACCACGCCGTCGGCCCCGAGCTGATCTGCCTCCTCCTCCATGCGGGTCATGGCCAGCTCGCGCGCGTGGTACATGGCCTGGGTGAGGACCCCCATCTCCTGACTCTGATTCCACATCGCCTGCTGAAAGCCGATGTGGTAGATCGAGCTGCCCAGCACCAACCCCAGCGGCTCAAAGCCGGCCTGCTTGACGAGCAGGAACTCGTTGACCGACAGGTCGCTGGTGAAGAAACCCCGGGCGACCTCCTGCTTCATCCGCGCGATCCGGTCCCGACCCGAGTCCGGAATCCCGGCCATGCTGCCCGGCTCGTAGCTGGCGGCCACCGGGGCATCCGCCGCGTTGGGCATCCCCGCGCCCGCTTCGGACGGCTGTGGATCGTCGTCGCGCTTGAGGAAACCCATCTGCCTCTCCTATTGGCTGAGCAGACGCTCGAGCGCCTGTCGGGTGGTGCGGCTGCGGGCGGCCTGCTCGGCCAGCGCTTCACCCATTCGCTGTAGCCACGCGTCGGTTTCGAGAGCGTCGCGCTTGAGCACGATTCCACCCGAGAGCCGCGAGCAGCTGGTCTCGATCGCCTCGCCCTCGCGAGTCAGCTCGAGTCGCATGCCGCCGGCGTCGAGGGCTATGCGACGCACCAGCTTGGGGCCGAACAACCCGTCTCGACGGCGTTCCACACCGACAGCTCCCGGCACGGCCTCCTCCAGCTTCACGGCCAGCACCTCGACGAACGTGCCCAGCTCGCTGATGTCCGCGCGCAGGGCGGCAGTCAGCAGATCGATATCGAGCGGGCTGGGGTCTTGCGCGTCGAGAGCCATCGGCTGACTCTGAGCCTACGCCTCCTCCCAGCCCCGCGCACGTTCCAGGGCGCGGCGCCAACCGTGCAGGAGGCGCTCCTGGTCGGCGGGCCCGAGCTCGGGCTCGTAGCGATCCTTCTCCCGGTCAGCCGTGCGCAGCTGGTCAATCGTCCAGGCGCCGATACCCACACCGGCCAGATAGGCGGCGCCAAGTGCGGTGGTCTCCGCCACCTCGGGTACGCACACCGGCACCCCGAGAATGTCGGCCTGGAACTGCATCAGCCAGCGGTTCGCCGTGGCGGCCCCATCGGCACGCAACTCGGTGAGCGGCGTTCCGGCGGCGGCCTCCATGGCCCGCACCGCGTCCACGGTCTGGTAGGCGATCGCCTCCAAGGCGGCCCGAGCCAGGTGGGCGCGGGTGCTGCCGCGAGTCAGGCCGACGATCGTGCCGCGGGCGTAGGGATCCCAGTGCGGCGAGCCCAGCCCGGTCAGGGCGGGCACGAAGTACACGCCGTCGTTGTCTTCTAATGAACGGGCCAGCCCCTCGGTCTCCCCGGCCACTTCGATAATCCCGAGGCCGTCGCGCAGCCACTGGACCGCGGCGCCGGTGACGAAGATCGCTGCCTCCAGGGCATAGGTGATCTGCCCCCCGATCTGCCACGCCACCGTGCTGAGCAGACCCTCGGCCGCCGGCGGAACAGCGGTGCCGGCGTTCTGAAGCACGAATGAACCCGTGCCGTAGGTGTTCTTGCCCAGCCCTGGCTCGAGGCAGCCCTGACCGAACAGGGCGGCCTGCTGATCTCCGGCCACGCCGGCCACCGGCACCTCGTGACCGTGAAGGCAGTCGGACCGGGTTCGGCCGATCTCGCCGCAGCTGGGGACCACCTCGGGGAGTGCCCCAGCCGGGACTCCGAACAGGTCCAAGAGCTCCTCGTCCCAGCTTCCGCTGCGGATGTCGAACAGCATCGTCCGCGCCGCATTGGAGGCATCGGTAGCCCGCTCTCCGGTCAGGCGATGAATGAGCCAGGCATCGACGGTGCCGAATAGGGCTCGCCCCTGATCAGCCCGCTCGCGCAGACCGTCCACGTTCTCGAGCAGCCACTCGATCTTGGTGGCGGCGAAGTAGGGATCGAGGACCAGACCCGTCCGTTCCCGGATGAGCGGTTCGTGGCCCGCCTCGCGAAGCTCGTCGCAGCGCCGCGCCGTGCGACGGTCCTGCCAGACGATCGCGTGATGGAGCGGCGCGCCGGTCTCGGGGTCCCAGACGCAGACCGTCTCGCGCTGGTTGGTGATGCCGACGGCGTGCAGTTCCCCTGGTCTCACGCCGGCGTCGTCCAGGGCCTCGCCGGCCACGGCCTGCGTGACGGTCCAGATCTCCTCCGCGTCGTGCTCGACCCACCCGGGCCGGGGAAAATGCTGGGTGAACTCCCGGTACCCGCGCCCGATCAACTCGGCGGCCTCGTCAAAGACCAGGCAGGTGGTGCCGGTCGTCCCCTGGTCGATGGCCAGGATCATGCCGCTCCCGGGGCCCCTCAGCTCACACGGTAGCTGCGCCGGGCGGTGGCCAAAACGTGACCGCCGCCCGCGACCAGATAGGCGCAGGCGTGATCGTTTCCGCGCGAGGAGGACTTCCAGCCCGACATCTTCACGAAGGCGCCTTGGACGGCGTAGGCGTCTAACTCGCCACCCGTCCGGCGCCGCTCGACCGACAGGGAACGGGCGCATCCGGCGTAGTCCACGAACACGTAAGCCGTCGCCCGCTCGCGGGCGGTGCCCTTGACGAGGAGGTCATAGACGGCCCCGGCATGAATCCGTCCGGTCACGGAGATCTGGATCGTGTTCGCGAGCCGCGCCGGCGCGGGACCAGGGAGAGCCAGCGCGGGACCAGCGAGCGTCAGACCCGTCCCCATCGTGGCGAATACGGTTGCGGCTCGTCTCAGCCGGTTGACCATCTCATGGTGATTATCGGCGTTTGTGGCTCCGGGGTGAAGCCCTCTTTCGCGGCAATTTGAGCGCCACCGGTCCAACCTCGTCAGAGCCCTCCCGAGGCAGCCAGGAAGGCCGCCGCGGTAACGGCCGCGGCCAACCCCAGGAGCAGCAGCAGCCGGCTGGGGAGCGGGGACCGTCCCGGCCGGCGTCGCGCCAGCTGCCGGCGCGAGCAGGAACTCGAGAACAGGTGCGAATCGGTCATCGGCACATTGGCTCCAGAGGCAGGGAGCAGGTACAGCGCGTACTCAATCGTTCTCCGGACGGAC
>JBDTEE010000096.1:0-7068 GCA_039922645.1 Solirubrobacteraceae bacterium
CGCTCCCTACTCGATATCTCGCTGCCCAGCTCGGCCGTGTTCTCCGACGTCGAGCGGCTCTCTCAGAACCTCATCGCCATGAACCAGACTCTCCGCGACCGGGCTCACTGCAGCATCCGGCTGGTCATGAATCCCGACAAGATGGTCATCGGGGAGGCGATGAGGACCTTCACCTACCTGAACCTGTACGGGTATCTGACCGACGCGGTGATCGTCAACCGGCTGTTCCCGGCCGGCGTCGGGGACTACTTCTCGGCCTGGCGACGAGTCCAGGAGGAGCACCTCGAGTTGGTCCATTCGGCCTTTGCGCCGGTTCCCGTGCTCTGTGCGCCCTTCTACGAGCAGGAGGTGGTCGGCGCGGAGATGCTCGACCGCCTCGCCGAGGACCTGTTCACCGGCCGTGACCCGGCGGCCGTCCTGTACGCGGGGATCACCCAGCAGCTCGATGTTGATGAGTCCGGAGCGCGGCTGCGGTTGACCCTTCCGTTTGCCAGCAAGGGCGACATTTCGCTGAAGAAGATCGGACTCGAGTTGATCGTCGGTGTCGACGGGCAGCGGCGCACGATCATGCTCCCCCCCGCCCTGGCCGGCTTCCGACCCAGTGCGGCGACGTTCTCGGACGGCGCCCTGGAAGTGCGCTTCGATGGATAGGCGCGAGACCCCCGAGAGCGAGGCCGGGGATCCCCTCAGCCGGCTCGAAAAGCGACTCGATCGCGCTTCGGAGGCAGCCGAGCGGCTGATCTCAGAGGCGGCCGGCGCCGCCTTGCGCCGGCCCCCGCCGGCGGGTTGGCAGTCACCGCCCCCCGACCCGGATGAGAGTGGCGCTCCGCTCTTCGGCGCCAGCGAGGTGGATCTCCTGCTCGAGGCGATTCGCTCCCTGCGCGACCGCATTCCCCCCGATCTGCAGCGGCGCCTCGGCGAGGCGCTGCGTGAGCTTCTGGTCGCCCTCCGAGCACTCATCGACTGGTATCTGGAGCGATCCGAGCGCGACCCGCGCGGGCCGACCGAGGTCCAGGACATACCCATCATCTGAGGCCCTCTGCCGGAGACGGTCCCGGGCAAACCGGACCGCCCGAGCAGGGCCTTACAATCGAGTCGTGGTCCGCCCCCCGGATGCCCACGACGCCACGTCCGTTTCCGGCTCGCGGCCAGACCGGGACCGAGGGCGACGCCGCTCGAGCGCCGGCGGCAGTCCACCCCAGAGGGCCCGCAGCGTGTGGCGGACGCTCCCCCCGGAGCGGAGGCTGGCGGCAATCGCCGCCGTCGGGCTGATCCTGACCCTGTTCCTGCCCTGGTATCAGGAGACGGTCATCGCCCGCGGGTTGAGGGCAAACTTGAACGCGGTCAGCGCCTCGCTTACCGGCTGGGGAGCGTTCTCGTTCGTCGAGGCCGCGGTTCTGCTCGTCGCTGCCGGCGTCCTCGTGCTGTTGTTCGTAAGAGCCGAAGGCGCCGCCTTCCACGTCCCCGGCGGGGATGGCGGAGTTCTCACCGCTGCCGGCGTCTGGACCTGCCTGCTGATCATCTGGCGGATGTTCGACAAGGAGGGGACCACCGGTCACGGGCTCTACGAGACCACCTCGGGCATCGAATGGGGGATCTTCATCGCGCTGGGAGTGGCGGCGCTGCTCGTGTATGCGGGCTCCCGCGTCAAGCTCGCCCATGAGCCGGAGCCCCCGCTTCATGCTGAGAGCCGGACCGGGCGACGGCCCCCGCGTCCAGCGAGGACTTCACCGCAGCCGGCCCCCGCTGCTGCGGGCGCGCCGGTCGCTCCCGGCCGGCGAGAGCGCGTCCGGCCGTCAAGCCTGGCCGACTGGACGCCCAAGGGCGACGAGCGACCGCGAAAGGCGCCGGATGAGGCCGAGCCGACCCGGGTGCTGCCCAGCAGTGAAGCCCGCGAGCGGCGCAGGACCGAAGGAAGAGCGCCTCACCGGGCGCTCGACCTCTCAGAGCTCGAGCGGATCGAGTTCGACGATCCCCCGGAGGCGCCCCGGGTTGCCCGCCGTCAGCCTGATCCCGAAGACCCCCTGGGCACTCGGCCCGACCGGCCGGACTGAGCCCCACCCAGCGCGGTTCAGCGCACCGCGGCAACGACGACCAGGAAGTACGCGCTCACCCCGCCGATGATCGCGATCCCGGTGAGGATCAGCGTCCGTGAGCGGATCACGTGCCCGAACACGCCGACCAGGAGGCCGAACACAAGCACGACGATGAAAGCGTTCAGCTGGGACTGTTGGGAGGCCAGAGTGAGAACCACAGTGCGGCGAACCCTATATTTGACCCCAGCGGCGCACGCCGGTCCTCCCCGGCTCGCTGTGCTGAGACCTGACCGGCCGACCCGAGGAATGCCGCCCTGAGCGACCAAGATCATCAGCCCACATCGGTGCAGGACGTCTCCGAGGGCTTGCGCAAAGCGGGCTATCTCCCCGGTGAGAGCACCGCGCTGGTTTCCTTCCTGGCCACCAAGCTCGACAAGCCGGTGCTCGTCGAGGGGCCGGCCGGAGTGGGCAAGACCGAGTTGGCCAAGGCCCTCTCTCGCTATCTCGGGCGCACGTTGGTGCGGCTGCAGTGCTACGAGGGACTGGACGAGGCCAAGGCGCTCTACGAATGGAATTACCGCAAGCAGTTGCTGCGCATCCAGGCCGAGTCTGGCGAGGCGGGCTGGCAGGACGTGCAGGGCGACATCTTCGGCGAGGAGTTCCTGCTCGCCCGGCCGCTCATGACGGCCATCGCCTCGCCCGAGCCGGTCGGGCTGCTGATCGACGAGATCGACAAGACCGACCAGGAGTTCGAGGCCATGCTCCTCGAGCTGCTCAGTGATTTCCAGATCTCGATCCCCGAACTGGGCCGGATTGAGGCTCGCACACAGCCGGTTGTCCTCCTCACCTCCAACAACACCCGGGAGCTGACCGAGGCGCTCAAGCGCCGCTGCCTGTATCTCTGGCTCGATTACCCCGAGCTTGAGCACGAGCTCGAGATCGTGCGTCTGCACTCGCCCGACCTCGACGCCTCCGTGGCCCGGAAGCTGGTCGAGATCATCCAGCAGATCCGCGAGCTCGACCTCAAGAAGCCGCCCAGCATCGCCGAATCGATCGATTGGGCCCGGGCGCTGCTGCTGCTGGGAGCGGCGGAGATCGACGCCGATACCTTCCGCTCCACGATGAGCGTGATCATCAAGCACCGCACCGATCTGGACACCGTCGCAGCGCGGGTGGGCGTGAAACTCGAGCGTCCGGCCGACGACGATGCTCGTCCCGTCGCCTGAGCGATCCGTGCCCGAGCCGAGGCTCTACGCGAAGATCCCGGACCGCGGCCCGAGCAGTTTCGGCGGCCAGCTGCTCGGCTTCGCTGAGGAGCTGCGCGATGAGGGCATGGCCCTGGGAACCTCGGAGCTGCTGGACGCCTTCGCGGCCATAGAGGAGGTGCCGTGGACTGACCAGGCCGACTTCCGGGGTGCGCTGTCGGCGACCCTGGCCAAGTCCCCGGAGGATGAGCGGATCTTCGCCCTGGTCTTTGACCGCTTCTTCTTCCGCGCCGCCGAGGCGCAGGCCGCACGGCAGCAGATCAGCGAGTCGCCCAGCCAGCCCGGCTCGCTGGAGGTTGATCTCGAGGGGCTGCGCCAGCAGATCGCTGCGGCGCTGCGCGAGGGATCCGAGGCGGCTCTTCAAGATTTGGCCCGGCTGGCCATAGCCGCCTTTGGCAAGGGCGAGGGCTCCGGCGTGCTGGGCGTCGACGTACAGCGGATCCGCCGCGCCCTGGGGCTGCGTACCGAGCCCCAGCCCGAGCTGCCCGAGGATGATCCGCGGCGCGAAGGCGTCCCCCGCGAACAGCTGCGTCGCTTCGAGCAACAGCTGCGGCGCGAGCTCGAGCGCGCGCTGATCGAGCGCACGGCCACCCTGCCCCCCAAGCGCCCGTTGACCGAGCTCGACCGTGCCCTGCCCACCGGCCCGATCTCCGATCTCGCCGCCGTGCACCGTGTCGTCGCGCAGCTGAAGCGCCGCCTGGCCACCCAGGGGCATGAGCAGAAGGGGCGCAAGCGCCACGCCCACGTCGACGTGCGCCGCACGATGCGGGCCTCGCTACAGACTGGCGGGGTGCCGATCGAGCTCAAGTACCGCCCCCAGCGCCCACGGCGACCGGAGATCTTCGTCCTCTGCGACGTGTCCACCAGCGTGACCAGCGCGAGCACGTTCTTCCTCTCGGTCTTACACGCCCTGCACGACTCGTTTCGCAAGCTGCGCTCGTTCGTGTTCATCGAGCGGATCTCGGAGGTCACCGAGGTGTTCGAACGTGAGCGGGACTTCCGGGCGGCGAGTGAGGCGGTGTCCAAGGACGCCGGAGTGGCCGACATCTCGGGCTACACCGACTATGGGCGCGTCTGGACCGAGTTCCTGACCCTGATCGAGGACGAGCTGCACCCGCGGGCCACGGTCATCGTCCTCGGTGACGCCCGCACCAATGGCCGCCCACCCCGGGACGACGTCTTCGAGGCCATCACCGCCCGCGCCGGGCGCACCTTCTGGCTGAACCCCGAGCCGCGCCTGTACTGGAACTACGGGGACTCGGTGATCGCCGCCTACGAGCAGCACTGCACCGCCTTCGAGTGCTGGCGGACCGACCAACTCGAGGAGTTCGTCAAGGCGCTGGCCCAGCCCATCAGGGCGTAGTGCCGCGATTCTGGGCACTAGCAGCGCAAGCGCGCATGCCCCCGCAGCGCTAGCATGGCCAGCGCATCTGGAAACCAGGGGGGCTGGCGGGTTAGCCGGCTGAGATAGCGCCCCTCGCGAGCCCTCGCGACCTGCGCTGACCCTTCGAACCTGTGGGGTAATGCCCGCGGAGGGAGTGAGACAACCGATGATCGAGGCTCCGCCCCAGGAGCCCCGCGGGCGGGAACGCATCGACACCGTTCGCGTCGAGTCCGTCAGCCGCAGCTTCGCCACCAAACGTGGCCCCGTGGCCGCCCTGGAGGGCATGTCGCTGCGCGCGGCCGAGGGCGAGGTTGTCGGCGTGGTCGGACCCAGTGGCTCGGGCAAGACGACCCTCCTGGAGCTGATCTGCGGGCTTCAGCAACCCGACGTCGGCCAGGTGCGCTGCGCGCCGGCGGCGCTCATGCCCCAGCGCGACCTGCTGCTTCCGTGGCTGGGCGCGCTCGACAACGCGACGCTGGCCCTGCGGGCTCGGGGGATGGCCCGTGACGCCGCGCGGGCGCATGCTCGGCCATGGCTTGAGCGCTTCGGCCTGGGCGAATTCGACCAGACGCGCCCAGCCGAGCTCTCCGGCGGTATGCGCCAGCGGGTTTCCTTCCTGCGCTCCCTGCTGGCCGGCAAGCCGGTCCTGGCCCTGGACGAGCCCTTCGCCTCCCTGGACGCGATCACGCGCGCCGAGATGCAGGGCTGGCTGGCCCGGGTGCTCGAGGATGAATCCCGCACCGTGGTGTTGGTCACCCACGACGTCGAGGAGGCCGTGGTGTTGGCCGACCGGGTCGTGGTCATGGCGCCCCGCCCCGGTCATGCCGTCGCCGAGATCGCCGTCGGACTTCCGCGGCCCCGGCGGCGCACCGACCCGGAGCTCACCGCGCTGCGCGAGCGGGTCTACTCCGAGTTGGGGATGCCGACATGAGGCGGGCTCTCGGCGCGTGGCGCCCCGCACTTCTGCTGGCCGTCCTCGTGGGGATCTGGGAGGTCTATGTCGACGCCGGTGGCGCTGACCCGCTCATCCTCCCCGCCCCCCATGCCGTCGCCTCCTCCCTCTACGACGATCGCGCGCTGCTCTGGTCCAACTTCCTGGTCACCGCCGAGGAGATCCTGCTGGGCATCATGGTGGCGTCACTCGGCGCGCTGCTGATCGCCAGCGCGATGCACTTCTTCATCACCGTCCGGCGAGCCTCACTGCCGCTGTTGATCGCCTCGCAGACGGTTCCGATCCCCATGCTCGCCCCAATCTTGGTCCTGTGGCTGGGTTTCGGGCTGCTGCCCAAGGTGCTGGTCGTCGCGCTGGTGTCCTTCTTCTCGATCGTGGTCACCACCCTGGCCGCCTTTGGCGCCGTGGACCCGGACCTCCTCAAGCTCATGCGCACCTTCGACGCCACGCGCTGGCGGACGTTCCGGCGCGTGGAGCTGCCGGCGGCGCTACCCGGTGTGTTCACGGGGGCCAAGATCGCGGTGATCGTGGCCGTCATCGGCGCCGTGTTCGCCGAGCAGTCGGGGGCCAACGCCGGCCTGGGGTACCTGTTCGAGCAATCGATCCCCCAGCTTTTGACCGCGCGTGCCTTCGCCACCGTGGTCATCCTGTCCCTGTTCGCGATCGCCCTGTTTGCCCTTCTCACCCTGGCCGAGCGGCTGATGCTTCCCTGGGCCCACCGACCGACTGGAGAACCGATTCGATGAGACGACCGCTTCTGCTCCTGCTGACCGTGCTGGCCGCCGCCTTCACCCTGACCGCCTGCGGCGAGAAGAAGGACAAGGTGACCCCGGCCAGCAGCAGCACCCAGCCGGTCTCGGTGATGCTCGATTGGTTCCCCAACGCCGATCACGTCGGGCTGTACCGGGCGCTCTCGGCCGGCTACTTCCGCGACGCCGGGCTGAGCGTGGACGTGCAGACGCCGAGCAACCCGGCCACGCCACTGCAGCTGCTGGCCGCCGGGAAGATCGACGTGGCCATCTCCTATGAGCCCGAACTGTTGCTGGCCCGGGACAAGGGACTACCGCTGGTCTCCATCGCCGCCCTGATCCAACGGCCTCTGACCTCGATCGTCTCCCTGGGCTCAAAGCACATCACACGCCCTCAGCAGCTGCGGGGAAGGACCGTCGGCGATGCCGGAATCCCCTACCAGCACGCCTACCTGCAGACGATTCTCCAGCAGGCCGGGGTCTCGCCGCAGTCAGTCAAGGAGATCAATGTCGGCTCCAATCTCGTGCCGGCCATGCTTTCGGGCCGCGTCGCCGCGACGCTGGGGGCCTACTGGAACTACGAGGCGATCCAGCTTCGCCAGCTGGGCCGCCGGGTGAACGTGATCCACGTCGAGAACGCCGGCGTGCCCAACTACGACGAGCTCGTCCTGGTCACCCGGGA
>JBDTEE010000097.1:0-6742 GCA_039922645.1 Solirubrobacteraceae bacterium
GAGGTGACCAACCAGACGTCCGCGGTGGCCATGGCCAGGATTCCGAGCTTCAACCAACGCGGGGGCGTGACCGCGGCCAGCAGCACTCCCAGGGTCACGCAGGAGAGCGCTGAGAGCAGCGTGGCGGCCGCCTCCCCGGCCAGCCCGGATCGGTCCGCCCAGGCCAACACGAACAGGGGCAGCGCCAGGACGGCCGCCCACGGCCGCGAACCTCGGGCCGACCAGCCCAAGGCCGCCGCGGCCAGAATCGGCACGGCGACCAGAGCTAAATAGGTAAGACCGGTGGCCGTGGCCGAGACGTAGCGGATGGCAAACACCACGGCGATGATCGATCCGATCGGGATCAGCGCCCAGCCGGGTCCCGAGAGCCGCTCTAGGAAGGCGAACTCGCGCGCACGGCGCGGTGCGGCGACGACCGCGGCCTGAACGGCCAGCATCGCCGCATCGGAAGGTATGAAACCCAGCGCCATACCCACTCAGGGTAGGGCGCTCAGATCAACTACTGAGCCGCTGCTCGAGCGCCTCGAGCTGCTCATGCAGCTCGGAGGGAAGCCTGTCTCCGAACTCGGCGTAGTGCCCCTTCATCTGGGGCAGCTGCGCTACCCATCCGGAGGTGTCGACCTCGAGCAGCTTGGCCATCGCGCTCTCCGAGATCTCCAGACCCGAGGTGTCGATCCCGTGCGAGCCCACCACCGGCAGGTAGCCGATCGCGGTCTCCTCTGCCTCGGCGTCACCGTTCAGGCGCCCGACAATCCAGGCCAGCACGCGGGAGTTCTCGCCAAAGCCGGGCCACATGAACTTCCCGTCCTCGTCCTTGCGGAACCAGTTGACGTAGAAGATCTTGGGCAGCTGAGCCCCCTCGCGGCGGCCGATGTCCAGCCAATGGCCGAAGTAGTCACCCATGTGGTAGCCGCAGAAGGGCAGCATGGCCATCGGATCGAACCGCAGCTTGCCGACCAGGCCGGCCTGGGCCGCGGTCGTCTCCGAGGACATGATCGAGCCCAGGAACACCCCGTGCTCCCAGTCTCGTGCCTCTTGCACCAGCGGCACGATCGAGGCCCGGCGGCCGCCGAACATGATCGCGTCGATCGGCACTCCGGCTGGGTCCTCCCACTCCGGAGCGATCGAGGGACACTGCTCGGCGGCCACCGTGAACCGGGCATTGGGATGGGCAGCCGGCACATCGGCATCCGGCGTCCAGTCGTTGCCCTGCCAGTCGATGGCATGCGCGGGCCGCTCACCGGTCAACCCCTCCCACCAGATGTCCCCGTCGTCGGTCTTGGCGCAGTTGGTGAACACGGTGTTCTTCCGAACCATGTCAATGGCATTGGGATTGGTCAGGGCGCCGGTGCCAGGAGCGACGCCGAAGAATCCGTACTCGGGGTTGACCGCGTAGAGACGGCCGTCGGAGCCGAACTTCATCCAGGCGATGTCGTCGCCGATCGTCTCCACCTTCCACTCGGGCAGGGTGGGGATCATCATGGACAAATTCGTCTTGCCGCACGCGCTCGGGAAGGCCCCGGCGATGTACTTGACCACGCCCTCGGGCGAGGTCAGCTTGAGGATCAGCATGTGCTCGGCCATCCAGCCCTCCTCGCGGGCCATGACCGAGGCGATGCGCAGTGCGAAGCACTTCTTACCCAGCAGCGCGTTACCGCCGTACCCGGAGCCGAAGGACCAGATCTCCTTGGTCTCCGGGAAGTGCACGATGTACTTGTTGTCGGCGTTGCAGGGCCAGGGAACGTCCTGGGCACCCTCAGCCAGCGGTGCGCCGACCGAGTGCAGGCAAGGGACGAAATCGCCCTCGTCGCCCAGCACATCGAGGGCGGGCTGGCCCATGCGGGTCATGATCCCCATCGAGGCGGCCACGTAAGCCGAGTCGGTCAGCTGCACGCCGATGTAGGAGATGGGCGAGCCTAGCGGGCCCATCGAGAACGGCACGACATACATGGTGCGCCCGCGCATGGAGCCCGTGAAGAGCTCCTTCATCATCTTGCGCATCTCGGCCGGATCGCGCCAGTTGTTGGTCGGCCCGGCGTCATCCGCTCGCTCTGAGCAGATGAACGTGCGGTCCTCGACCCGGGCGACATCGGCGGGATCGGAGAGAGCCAGGTAGGAGCCCGGGCGCTTGGCCTCAGAGAGCCGCTCGAACGTACCGGCATCAATCAGCACCTGTGCCAGCTGGTCGAACTCCTCCGCGGATCCGTCACACCAGTGGATGTCGTCCGGCTGGGTCAGCTCGGCGGCTTCCTCCACCCAGGCCCGAAGGCGGGGATGCTTGGTCATCGCTTGGTGCTTCGGTGCGGTATGGGCCATGTTCTCAGGCAACTCCTTGACGCAGTAAGTGGCTCTGGAAGCCTACCCGCGATGCACACAAAGTGCTCACAAAGTGGCTCTTTCTACTGGAAAACGGCGCCTAGGCGGCGGGTTCCTTACGGGGGACGAGGACCAGACGCTTGAACTCGGCGACCAGAACTCCGTCCTGGTTGAGCACTCGAGTGTGAACGCGGACCGTGCCGCGGTCGGGCTTGGACTTGGACTCCTTGACCTCCAGCACCTCGGACTCGCAGAACAGCGTGTCGCCGTGGAACACCGGGGCCGGGTGGCGGAGCTCCTCGGTGGCCAGGTTAGCGATGGCCTTGCCGCTCACGTCCGAGACGCTCATGCCCAGGGCCAGGGAGTAGACCAGCGGGCCCACAACGACGTTTCGCCCCTGCTGGGAGTTCTTGGCGTAGACGTCGTTGATGTGCAGGGGGTGGTGATTCATGGTGATCAGGCAGAACAGGTGATCGTCGGCCTCGGTGACGGTCTTGGCCGGCCAGTGCTTGTAGACAGCCCCAACCTCGAACTCCTCGAGGTAGCGGCCATAGGGGTGCGCGCCTGAGGCCTCGCGCGCGGCCTGTTCGGTTTCCATCTCGGGCATTTAGCGGGTGCTCCTGGGTCGTGTTCGGCCCCGGAGGATGCCAGTCGCCTGCTCTCGGGGCGGCCCGGTGGCCAGGGCACGGTGACCCGGCTGGCCGCCTGCCCGGTAGTTTTGAGGACAACCGACCAGGAGAAATCCCCCGTGCGAAACCCCCGCGACTTCGGCAAGCCGCTGGCCATCGGCGCCCCCGATCCCATCCTCGAGATCCCCTTCAAGCCCTCGCGGATGATCCATTTCCTTGACTTCTCGAACGAGAAGATGGTCGCCAAGGTGCCCGACATCGCACCGACGGTAGACATTCTGCTCGGCAACCTGGAGGACGCCGTCCCCGTCGACCGCAAGGAGGCGGCACGGGCCGGGCTCGTGCGGGTCGGTAAGGAGATGGAACTCGGCGAAACCCAGCTGTGGACGCGGGTGAACAGCCTGGAGTCGCCCTGGATTCTCGATGACCTGACCACTCTGGTCTCCGAGATCGGCGATCGCCTGTCGGTAATCATGCTGCCCAAGGTCGAGGGCGCATGGGACATCCACTACATCGATCGGCTGCTGGCCCAGTTGGAAGCCAAGGCCGGACTCGACCGGCCGATCCTGGTTCACGCCCTGCTCGAAACAGGCCTGGGCATGATCAACGTCGAGGAGATCGCCACGGCCAGTCCCCGGATGCAGGGCATGAGCTTCGGACCCGCCGACCTGGCCGCCTCGCGCCGGATGAAGACCACGCGCGTGGGCGGCGGGCATCCCGGTTACCGGTCGATCGAGGATCCCGATCCCGACAACTACGAGGCTCCGCGCCCCAGCGCCCAGCAGGACCCGTGGCACTACTCGATCGCCCGCATGGTCGATGCCTGTACCTCGGCGGGGATCCTGCCGTTCTACGGCCCGTTCGGCGACATCAAGGACGTGCTCGGCTGCGAGACGCAGTTCCGGGCTGCATTCCTGCTCGGCTGCGTCGGCGCCTGGTCGCTGCATCCGGTCCAGATCGGCATCGCCAAGAAGGTGTTCAGCCCCGACCCCGACGAGGTCCTGTTCGCCAAGAAGGTGCTCGAGGCCATCCCCGACGGTCGCGGCGTCCACATGATCGACGGCAAGATGCAGGACGACGCGACCTGGAAGCAATGCAAGGTCATGGTCGAGCTGGCCGAGATGCTGGCCGACAAGGACCCAGAGCTCGCCGAGGCGTACGGTTTCAGCCCCGCGAACGCGTAGTGTTCAAAGCTCCGTATGCGAATCTCGGCCAAAGCTGACTACGCCGTGCGCGCCATGGTGGAACTGGCCGCGGCTGACGGTGAACGGCCGGTCAAGGCCGAGCGCATCGCCAACGCGCAGGGAATCCCGCTCAACTTCTTGGAGAACATCTTGGGGGAACTGCGCCACGCCGGCATCGTCCGTAGTCACCGCGGTGCCGAAGGCGGCTTCCGCCTGGCCAAGCCGGCCGCCGAGATCTCGGTCGCCGATGTCATCCGGGCGGTGGAGGGGCCGCTGGCCAGCGTGCGCGGCGCCCCGCCCGAGGAGGCGGACTACACCGGTGCGGCCAGTGCCCTGCCGCGAGTCTGGATTGCCGTCCGGGTCAATCTGCGCCGGGTCGTGGAGCAGGTGACGATCGCCGACATCGCAGAGGACAGCATCCCGGCGTCGGTCGACGCGCTCACCGACGACCCCGGCGCGTGGATTACGCGCGGAGCGGCTACCGATTTCAGGCCTGGGGTGCGGTGAGGGCGCTCAACTCGGGCTCTGAGCCCATCCCACCCCGCAGCGAGTCGTCAATCGGCACTCCGTCGGGAGGCCGCACGTAGACGACGTCGCCTTGTCCCAGGTTGAGCCCTCCGGCCTGGTCGCGGGTCAGCTGGGCGCGGGCCTGAGAGCCGTCAGGAAAGGCCAGCTCGACCCGAACCTCGAAGCCGAGGTGGACAACACGGAGGACCCGGGCCTCAATGCTCTCCGGCTCCCGGCTGCGAACGACAGTCACATCGTGGGGGCGGACCAGGCGGTCGCCCAGCCGGCTCACCGGACCCACGAAGCCCATCACGAAGTCGGTGGCTGAGTGCTCGTAAATCTCCTGCGGGGAGCCGACCTGCTCGATCTGACCCGTGCTCATGACGGCGATGCGGTCGGCGACCTCCATCGCTTCCTCCTGGTCGTGGGTGACCAGGACGGTGGTCACGCGCTGCTCGTCGTGCAGGCAGCGCAGCCAGGTGCGCAGCTCGGCCCGCACCGTCGCATCGAGGGCACCGAAGGGTTCATCGAGCAGCAGCACCTTGGGCGCTACGGCCAGGGCCCGGGCCAGGGCCATGCGCTGGCGCTGGCCGCCGGACAGCTGGGCGGGCCGCTGTTCTGACCATTGGGTCAGGCCGACCAGCCCGAGGAGCTCGTCTACCCGCTCGCGGATCTCGGTCTTAGGCCGCTTGCGGATGCGCAGCCCAAAGGCCACGTTCTCGCGTACGGACATGTGCGTGAAGGCGGCGTAGTGCTGAAAGACAAAGCCGATGCCGCGCTGCTGAGGCCGCACATGACTGACATCGTCCCCGGCGATCAGCACCGCGCCCGCGTCGGGCGTCTCAAGCCCGGCGATGATCCGCAGCAGCGTCGATTTCCCCGACCCGCTTGGGCCGAGGAGCGCCGTCAGGGAGCCGTCCGGAACGTCAAGGGAAACGTCCTGCAGGGCGACGAACTCTCCGAACTGCTTGGAGATGGAATTGATCTCGATTCTCATTTGGAGTGGTTTCTCCTAGGCGAAAGGACGGTCATCACGAGCAGCACGAACAAGGAAATGACGGCCAGCTCAGTGGCCGCGGCGTAGGCGCCGGTGATCGAGCCGGCCCCGATCTGGGAGTCGCGCTGGTAGACGAGCAGCGGCAGGGTGAGGGTCTGGCCGGCAACCAGTGAGGAGACGACCAGCACGGCGCCAATTTCCCCTAGCGCGCGGGCCGTGGAGAGCACCACTCCGTAGGCCACACCCCAGCGGATCGAGGGCAGGGTGACCCGCCAGAAGGTCTGCCATCCGGAGGCGCCCAGCGTGGCCGCGGCCTGCTCCTGCTCATCGCCGACCGCGACCAGTACGGGCGCCAACTCGCGCACCACGAAGGGCAGGGAGACGAAGATCGTGGCCAGGATCATGCCGGCGGGGGCGTAGATGATGCGGATGCCCTGGTTGGCGAACCAGGTGCCGAACCAGCCCTGCTGGCCGTAGACGAGGGTCAGGGCCAGGCCGACGATCACCGGCGAGACGAGGAAGGGCAGATCGATCAAGGCGTCGAGTACGGCCGCCGCGCGGCCGCGGCGCCGGACCAGCACATGGGCGCACACCACCCCGAACACGGTGTTCAGTGGTACGGCGATGACCGCGATGATCAGTGTCAGCCAGAGCGCACTGATCGCCGCCGGGGTGCTCATCCAACCCCAGGCCGCGGAGAAGCCGTGCTGGAAGGTCTTGGCAAAGACCACCCCGACCGGGAGCAGAAGCAGGAGGAACAGGTAGAGCAGGGCCACCGCGCGGAGCGACAGCCTGGCTCGGCCGCTAGTGAGCAACTCGGCCTCCGAGGCGGCGCATGAGCACGAGGACGAACAGCGAGAGCAGGATCAGCACCAGCGACAGGGAGGCCGCCGCCTGGGGTGCGTCTGACTCGATGTCGGCGAAGATGACGATGCTGGCGATCTGGACCTTGCCCACGATCAGGATCAGGGAGCCGATCTCCCCCACCGACCGGGCGAAGGCCAGTGCGGAACCCGACAGGATTGCCGGCCGCAGTGCGGGCAGGACGATGCGCCGGAAGGTGACGCCGCCCGAGGCCCCCAGTGACGCGGCTGCCTCCTCGACTTCCG
>JBDTEE010000098.1:0-10488 GCA_039922645.1 Solirubrobacteraceae bacterium
AGCAGGAGCCCGTGCGGTCGAGTGCTCGCCGAACTCCCGCAAGCGTTCCGGCCCAAGCAGAAGAGTTGTGTGCGTCCGTCGACTCTTCTGCCCTTGAGCAGCAGGGGAAGCGCGCACCGGCCGTCGCCAGACACCTCCTTTCCGGGAGAGCAGGCGATCTGGACGACGCGGCCGACTGCTGCACGGCAGGGGAGTACGAAGCGGGACATCGATCTGGTCATGGTTGGCGAGTCTGTCTCCGGACTTGCTGTTCACCGAACTGTTCGGCTAACTGTTCGCAATCAGCGAATACTTTGGCGAACGCCTGGGCCCACTCCAGCCCCCGGCAATGCTGGGGATGCGCGCGATGATGGGCTGCGCCGCCGAGCCGGACTACCCGCCCTCCACAGGTTGCGTTCGGATAGTCCGGCTCGGCTGGCTTGAGGCGGCTGAACTGATGTTGGGAGCCGGGGGCTGGAGCGGGCAGACAGGACCCCTGAGGACAGCAATCGAGAACGGGCGAGGGCGACGGGAGTAGTGGCTTCAGCGGCATCGCATTCGTCCAGAAACACGACCGGGCTTGGGCA
Organism: Solirubrobacteraceae bacterium; assembly: GCA_039922645.1. GTDB lineage: Bacteria > Actinomycetota > Thermoleophilia > Solirubrobacterales > Solirubrobacteraceae > Palsa-465. The sequence goes on from JBDTEE010000098.1 coordinate 567, forward strand.
CGACGAGCCAACGCAGTCTCCGGGGCGCTGATCAGCACGACAGCAGCAGCAGACAGGAGCCTCGAGGAGCCGCGCTGGCTCCCAGTAGCGGATTCGTGCCGCGCGTCAGGGACGTCGGCTGGCACGTGCTCGCGGTAGCTGGTCGTCGACGGCAGCCGCGAGCGCCCAAGCCGCCGCGGACAGCTCGCCGAACGCGCGCGCGATCGCGGCCACGCTTATGCCAGTCCGGGCGCGGGACAGGACCTCGATCGCGTCGTCGAGCTGGGCCCAGGCTTCGCTTGGCGCCAGTGACGAGCGCCATCGCGACGGGCGCAGCTCACGCGGCGGGAGCCACGGCGCTCCAGGATGTCAGCCGAAGCCTTGCTCGTCGGCGTAGCGATAAGCGGCCTGTTCCTGGGCGGCGGCGTCGGCGAGCGCTTTCAGGCGGCGTGAGAACCCGGTGTCGGGCGGCGGTTGGGTGTGCTCGCGGATTGCGTACTGCCACACAACGGTCACGAACGGGCGCAAACCTCCCGCCGTACCAGCCGACCAACGGATCCCGCGCCTGGCGCTGTCAAAGACCGAGGCAGCCGAGGCGCTCGGGGTCAGCGTCGACTTCCTTGAGCAACACGTGATGCACGAGATCCGCATCGTTCGCCGAGGGCGACGGCGCTTGATCCCCACCTCAGAGATTGCGCGTTGGATCGAGTCAAACGCGCACCGTACGCTCGGCGACGGTATGCCGTCGACAGGGAGGAGCCGCAAATGAGCCGAGTGACGCCACGGGACAACGGATCCGGCATCGAGGTCCGCCACGCGCGGCATTGCAGCACGCGGACGGGAGGCGCCTGCTCATGCTCGCCGTCCTTCCGGGCAGTCGCCTGGAGCAAGCGTGACCAGCGGCTCGTCCGCAGACGTTCGCGACCGAGGCCGCAGCGCGGCTCTGCCGGGAGGACGCTCGCGTCGACCTACGCCGTGGCGTGCTGGTTGCCCCGCGGCCGGCGCGGCTCCAGGACCTCGGCGATGCCTGGTTGGCGGCGGCCACGGAGGGCGGAATCCGGAATCGGTCCGGCGACCGTGCAAGCCCTCGACGCTACGCGGGTACGAGCAGGCATTGAGGAAATACGTGTATCCGGCGCTCGGCGAGGCCAAGCTACAAGATGTTCGCGCCGGTGACGTTCAGCGCCTCGTGGACGACCTGGTTGGGCGCGGCCTGAACCCGTCGACTGTCCGCAACTCGCTGCTCCCGCTCCGCGCGATCTGTCGGCGCGCCCTGCGACAGGGTGACGTCAACGCCAACCCCACGGCTGGCGTCGAGATTCCGGCGGTGAGGGGGAGGCGCACACGGATCGTGACGCCAGCCGAGGCGTTGGCGCTCATCCAGACCGCGCCGGCCGACGACCAGGCGCTGTGGGCCGCGGCCTTCTACGCGGGGCTACGCCGCGGTGAGCTCCAAGCGCTCGCCTGGACCGACATCGATCTCGCCACGGCGTGATCAGCGTCGAGCGCTCCTGGGATCAGAAGGAAGGCCTTGTCGAGCCCAAGTCAGCCGCCGGCCGCCGCCGCGTCCCGATCGCGGCCGTACTGCGTGACTACCTGGTCCGTCACCGGCTCGGCCGCGCTGAGACCCAGCTCGCGTTCGGCCGCCCCGCCGAGACTCCGTTCAGCGCGTCAACGATTGCCCAACGGGCGCAGCGAGCCTGGGGCGAACATGGCCTACGGCCCGTGACCTGCACGAGTGCCGCCACACGTTCGCGACCCTGATGATCGCCGCCGGCGTAAACGCAAAGGCGCTGCAGACCTTCATGGGTCACTCGTCGATCACTGTCACGCTGGACCGCTACGGCCACCTCTTTCCGGGCTCCGAGCAGCAGGCGGCCAACTTGCTCGATGCCTACCTGATCGAGGCCGCCGAGCGCGCGCGGGCAGCTGAGATCGAGCCGTGCGGGAAAAGTGCGGGAAAAACGACCCCCGAAAAGCGGTTCTCAGCGGCCTTGACCGGCGCCCAGCGGCATTCACCCGCAAGCGTACGAGACACCAAACCCCTGCATAGACGCGAAGATCAACGGAGAGGGGGGGATTCGAACCCCCGATGGACGGAAACGCCCATACCGGTTTTCGAGACCGGCGCATTCAACCGCTCTGCCACCTCTCCGGGTAACCCCCGGGCAATCTATGTTCTTCGGAGCCTCGCGCTGGGAACTCGTGACGCGGGAATCCGACGCCAGAGGGTAGCTGGCCGAGACTCGGGAGCCTTCTGGAGGCCCATGCTGGCGCAACCGGGTCACAGGACACCCCGGACGAGCAGGATGGCCACCACCACGGCGGCCACTCCGGCGGCCAGGGCGATCATCCCGCCGAACAGGCGTAGCCAGACGTCGCTCATCCGTTGGCCTCATCTACCACCAGCGCGGTCAGGGGCGGGCCGCTGGCGGGCGTGACCGAGAACGACAGACCCCATTTACCGACCATGACCAGGGCGGGCGCCGTGCGCGAGTAGAGGCCGGGCTGGGTCTCCTTGAGCTGGTATTCCTGTTGGGGCATCTGCATCTCCAGATGGTTGAAGGCCAGTGTTACGTTGGCGCCCCGGACCGGATGGCCACCCCGGGTGATGCGCAGGGCGAACGAGTCTGGGGCCGCCGCCTTGTTCGGTGAGACGAGCACCTGCAGCACGTAGCCGTTGCGGCGAACCGTCTGCGCGACGCGTCCCGGGCCGACCCGGGCCACGGCCGAGTTCTCGAGGGCAAAGGCCGGTGGCGGTGGGGCCAGGCTGGAGAGCACGGCGGCAGCGAACACCGCTCCGGCGACGAGCACCACCTCGCCGCTGACCAGAGTGCGCAGGAGGCTGGCCGCCGGGGCGGCCAGATCGGGCCGTCGTCCGGCCGCGGCCAACCGGGGCTTGGTCCGCAGCAGGTTGCCTGAGGCGATCAGTATCGCACCGCCCAGGAGCCCGGTCTTGACCAGAATCGCCTGCCCGTAACCCGTCTCCCACAGTGCGTTGACCGCCGGCATGTGGTCGATGGCCTCGCCGACGCCGGTCAGACCGACCAGCACGACGCAGACGAAGGCCACGTTGGAGAAGCGCGGGACCACGGTGGACAGACCGGCCACGCGCCCTGCCCGGCCGAGCGCGACCCACACGATGAGCAGCCCGATCAGACCACCCAGCCAGACCGAGCCGGCCAGGAGGTGAAGCCAGTCGAACCCAAGGGTGAGCCCTCGCGGTGATGTCTGAGCGGCGTGCCCCGACGTCCCGGGGATGATCAGCGCCGCCCCCACGGCCATGGCGGCACCGGTCGCGGCCATGAGCTCAGTTAGCGAGCGGCGCTCTCGCTCCGGGCGATCCACCGCCACGGCGATCCAGCCGGCAACGCAGAACAGGGCGAAGCAGAGCTCGAGGTCAAGAATCGCCCGCCCGAACGCGGTCACCGGGAACAGCGGCACCAGTGCGCCCACGTCGAACACCGAGCGCAGGGAGTCATTGGCCGTCGAGAAGTCGAGGTACACCGGGATGGCGATCAGCCCCACCACCGAGGTGATGAAGAAGGCGACGCTCAGGGCCCGCAAGGCCATCCGTGCCCCGTCGGCGCCCCCGTCCCCACTCTCGAAGCCTGCGGCCCGGGCCAGCGGCCGGGCGATGAGGAGCCGCAGAGCCAGCAGTCCGATGGCCGTCATCACCGATAGAAACATCACCCAGCGGGCGCCGAGCAGCTGCGGGGTGACTGCGGTGGCCGAGATGCTGGGGACAGCGAATTGCGGCGCCGGACCCGGATTAGGACCCACCGCGTAGGTGTACGCGCCGGAGACCGGGTGGCCGTCGACTGAGATCGCCCGCCAGTAGATGAGATACCAGCCTTCAGGCAGGTTAGGCCGCACCGGAACGATCAGGGTGTCGGGGTTGGCCGGCGAGCGCTGAACCGGTCCGGTCGTCTCCTGGCGCCCCGCCGCGTTCGTCACCGAGATGATCGCGAAGCGGGGTTCTACCGCCTCGTCGTAGGTCAACTGGATGTTGCGGGGTGGAGCGTTCAGCACCACGCTGGCTGCCGGCACCGTTCTGACGAGATAGGCGTGGGCCGAGGCTGCCGCCGGCATGGTCAGGACCAGGACGAGCCCGGCCAGAGCGGCGATCAGAGTCAGCCTACACGTCCTCATGCCAGTGCTCGACCTCGGGAGCCGCCGCTGACGAGCGCAAAGCCGCCGGCCAACAGCCCCAGTACGCCGATGACCAAGGCGATGATGGTGAGTGTCGAGGACCCGTTGCCACCCAGAGAGCTGGCCGCGTCGATCGTCGGCGCCGGGGCGGCGGAGGACTCCGGTCCGGACCAGGTGACAATCGAACCGTCCGAATATGTCTGCTGCACCAAGAACGTGTACGTGCGGGGCGAGGCCGGCTGGGCCAGGAACTGAAACAGCGACTCCTCTCCGGTCGGCGTATGACCGCCGGTCCAGGTGACCTTGGTGATCGTCGCCCCGTTCCCCGAGCCGGTCTGGGCGACCTGCATCTTCCATCCCGGCGGGGGAGGCGCGAACGAGTCGATTCCGAATCCGCTCGGAACTGTCATGACGATTCGCGATGTGGTCAGCCCGCTTTTCTCGGTCGGGACGGCGAGGCTATACAGCTGGAGCTTGCCCGCCACCGACACGGCGGGCGACACGCGTGCGTGGGCGGCCGCGAAGGCGGGAGCGATAAGAGCCAGGGCACCGACGACGCTCATCGCCAAGGTGATGCGTACCAGCGATTGACTGAGCTTCACTTGAAGTTCTCCTCGGAGTTGAAGGGAAATGCTCAGACGCCCGCACGCCCCATCACGGTTTGGCCGAACCAATCCGTAGGCGGAAGCCCGCCCAGGGGCGGCGACGCGGGGCCCGGAGCGGACCGGGCCGGACGGCGTGCGGAAAGCCCTACCGAGGAGGCCCGCGCGGAGACCAGCCGTCGGCCAGCGACAGGAGCCGTGGAAGCCAGACGACCTGAGGCGGTCGAGCAGTCCGCGGGCGTGTCGCGCGGGCTGCGGGCGCTCGGCCCCAGCGCTCGGCCACCTCATCCAAGACCCAGCGGGCGCCATGGAACACGGCCGCGAGCACCAGGCCAACGCAGGCAGCGACCGGGATCGCCCACCAGCCGCCGTAGCCGAAGACTCCGGCCAAGCCGGCCGGGTGCCCGGTCGCCCAGAGGCCCTCGAGCAGCTCCTGGGCCATGTAGATGCCGATCAGGCAAGCCGTGCTGATGAGCCACAGGGCAGCCAGGGAGAGGGTGAACCGCGGCGCCGACCGCTGCCCGACCAAGGCGCGACCCAACCCGTGCAGAAAGGCACCGGTGGCGAGGGCGATCAACAGCACGATCCACGGGACCAGCGAGTGCAGATAGGAGTGACCCTGCCGGGCGAGCTCCGCCCCCGCGCCGCTGCCGAAGGCCAGCCGGTAGCGGAGCTGATGCACAGCCAGCGCTGCGCCGGGAACCAGCATCGCTCTGACGGCGACGCGGGCCCCCGTCATACGAGCGGCCGAGGCGATCATCGGGCGCAACAATACGCCGACTCAGCGGCGTGAGGCGAAGAAGGCCCGGAGCAGATCGGCGCACTCCTCGGCCAGCAGGCCGGACTCGACCTGCGGGCGATGGTTGAGTCGTGGCTCGGCCAGCACGTTGAAGACGCTTCCCGAGGCGCCCGCCTTGGGATCGGTGGTCCCGAAGACGACGCGGGGGACCCGAGCCAGGACGATCGCCCCCGCACACATGGCGCATGGTTCGAGGGTCACATAGAGCACAGTCTCCAAGACCCGCCAACTGCCCAGGCCCCGAGCTGCCTCGCGCAGGGCGAGCATCTCGGCGTGAGCAGTGGGGTCGGAGCGGAGCTCCCGCTCGTTGTGGCCGGTGCCGATTACCTCCCCGTCCTTCACCACCACGGCGCCCACCGGGATGTCATCGTGGTCCAGCGCCCGCTCGGCCTCCCGGAGGGCCAAACGCATGAAGTACTCGTCTCGGGGAAAGAAGTGGGAGCTCACGTGCGAACCAGGGCGAATATGTCGGTACGGTGGGACTGGGGCAGCTTCGGTCACATCGATGATGTCTTAACCCTCCGTTCACCGGGCGGCCGATGTCGCTCCCGCCTTAAACCCTTTCCATGTTCGCTCCGCGATCCCCTACCCGTTACCCGAGCTTGGCCGCCGCGGTCCTTGCCGTGGTCGTGTCCGCCCTTCTCCTCGGCGCCGGTCCCGCCTGGGCCGCCGGCGGCTACGTGCGGGGCGAGCTCCTGGTCGGGTACCAGTCCGCTGACGCTACAGCGAGCGCTGTCGCCTTTGAGGCCCAGATCGGGGTGAGTAGCCGCCGGCCTGCACCGGCGCCCCATTCGGAGATTCTGCATCTGCGGCACGGCGAGAGCGTGACCGCCGCCGCCCGCCGGTTGCGCCGGCAGCCCGGGGTGGCCTTCGCCGAGCCTAACTACATCGCTCACCAGACGGGTGCCTTCTACCCCGACGACCGGGGGCGCGCCGGCACGCCGGGAGGCTGGACAGCGATGCAGTGGAACCTGTTGCCGGGGATGGGAATCGACGCCCCCACCGCATGGGCCAATCTGCTCGCTGTTCGTCGGCCCGGTGGCCGCGGCGTCAGGGTGGCCATCCTCGACACGGGCGTCGCCTACCGGCGCTGGCACCACTTCCGTCGCTCGCCCGACTTCGGCAACACGCATTTCGTTGCCCCCTACGACTTCATAGCCGACAACCGCTTTCCGCTTGATCGCAATGGACACGGAACCTTTGTCGCGGGGGTGGTGGGCGAGTCGACAAACAACAACATCGGGCTGACCGGCATTGCCTACGGCGCCTCGATCATGCCCGTGCGGGTTCTTGACGCAGGCGGGTTGGGAGACGAGAACACGATCGCCCGGGGCATCCGCTACGCGGTCACCCACGGCGCCCAGGTGATCAACCTGAGCCTCGAGTTCCTCCCCAATGAGGTGAGCTCGTCCAACCAGATCCCCGAGATCGTCAGTGCGATCAACTTTGCTCATCGACGGCGAGTGATCGTGGTCGGCGCGGCCGGAAACGATCAGGACACCCGGCTCGCCTATCCCGCGCGGGCCCGCAACGTGATCTCGGTCGGCGCCACGACCCGGGATCGCTGCCTGGCCGGCTATTCGAACGGTGGGGCGGGGCTTGACCTCGTCGCTCCGGGCGGCGGAACCGACGCGCTGATGCCGTCTGACGCTGACTGCTTACCCGACCGGTCCCTGCCCTCGATCTACCAGATGACCCTGGTCGACCCCCCGCACTGGAGCCGTTTCGGATATCCCGGCTACTACATCGGGACATCGATGTCGGCCCCCGCCGTCTCGGCCGCCGCCGCTCTGGTCATTGCCAGCGGCGTTCTCGGGCGCCGACCGAGGCCCGTCCAGGTGCTGGCCCGGCTCGAGCAGACGGCGACGCCGCTCGGTAGTAACCACCCCAACGACCAGTACGGGTACGGCCTCCTCAACGTCGGCGCGGCCACCGCTCCAACGCCCTGACCCAGCCCGACCCGCTTAGCTGGTGCGGACGATCAGCACCGAGCAGGGCGCGTGGGTGGGAGACCTTGTTGGGGACGGAGCCGAGCAGGAAGCGCGTTGCCCCGGCCATACCCTTGTTACCGACCACGATCAGGTCGCTGCGCTGCTCCTCGGCCACGTCCAGAATCGCGTCCGCGGCCGAGCCCACCCGGGCGTAGACCTCGACATCGGTCAGGCCGGTCGCGCGCGCCTGGTGCTCGGCCGCGCCGAGCAGGGCGCGGACCTTCGGATGGGGGTTGACGGTCCACTGGACATCGGCGGGTGACCGTAGCCGCTCGCTGCGCAGCTGGCCCTCGGCCACCGGCTCGTAGGCGCTGACGATGTGCAGCGCTGCGCCCAATGACCAGGCCAGCTCGATGGCCTGTGTAACCGCAATCGTCGCCGTGTCCGACCCGTCGGTGCCGACGACAACCGAGGTGATCCCGGCCATGCCCGATCGGGATCAGGCCAGCCGGGTGATGGCGATGATGATCCCGGCCAGCACGAAGACAACGATCAGGGCCTGGGTCCAGAAGAAGATTCGCGGCATCGACCCTCAAGTTACTGATCGCAACCGCCGGGGACCACGCAGCTGCTCGTGGCTGAGGCCATCGAGCAGGTTCAGCGGGCGCGGATCGCTTCCCGGTTCAAGCAGGATCGCTCCACCGGGCCAGTACGGATGCGGCGGCCGGATCCCCTCGAGGAGGAGCCGCTCGTACATCCACGAGCCGGTGTTGAACAGCTGGGGCCCGTGTCCGTCGCTCCATGGCCGTGGGCCATCTCGGCCCATCGGCCCGAGCCGGTGGACGTGGGCGAAGATCACGCGTTTGGCGGGTACCTCGAGCCGGGCCAGGACGGTGCGCAGGGCCGGCGCCGCCATCCGGCGCATCTGGAAATCCACGCCTGCCGCGGTCAGCGACGAGCGCCGCGCCCACCTCAACATCTGGGGTACAAGGGGGTTGAGCACATGGCTGAACAGCGCTCCGGGACCCCGTCGCGGAGGGCGTGTGCTGATGTGGTGCAAACGTTCAATATGCCTCTGCTCGTAGAGCCAGGGATCGGCCGGTGTCGAGTCCTCGTGTCGCCTCCAGGACAGCCGGAAGCCGATGGGGGCATGCGGAACCAGCAGGTCGTCCAGATAGTGGCCGTGGGTGACGTAGGTATCCGGATCAAGCCACACTCCCGGGTAATGAACGCGCACTCTGGCCGGTCCCAGCCAGGAGACGATTCGGGCCAGGTTGGCCGAGGCGTCGGGCGCCACCAACGCATCCAGTCCAAGCCCGGGCCCCTGGTCTGCCGACCAGCCACCGAGCAAGGGCCAATCGTGGTTACCGGGAACCATGAGCACCTCCTTACCCTCCCCGAGCCGCTCGCCGATGGCCCGCAGGACTGGCTCCGCCACGGTCATTGAGCGTTCCGGATGACGAGTTACGAGTTCGGCGACGTCGCCGAGGAGCACGAGCCGCTCGATTCCCTCCAGCGCGTCGAGCAGACGCTCGCGCGGCTCGGCCCGGCGCAGCACGTCGCGCTCGGTGCGATTGCCGAGGTGCAGGTCGGAGATGACGAGAGTCCGCAAGGCCGGCGACGATATCCGGCCGGCGGCTCAGGGCAGCCGTGGCTGCTCGGGGCGCCCGCGCCTAGCGAGCGCCCGGCCAGCAGCGAATCTCTAAGCGGTAATCAGGCTCGGCTCGAAGTGCAGCGCGACGCCACGGGCCACGATCAGCACCGGAGAGGTGGCTTCCTCGATCGCCCCAAGCGAGCGCGCACTTATCATCACGCGGCCGTGTGGAGCTTCTGAGCGAGAGCCGACGACCAGCAGGTCGACGCCGTGCTCGCGGTCCACCACCGTGGCCGACGACTGCTTGGCCAGCGAGAAGGCCGTCTCGATCGCGGCCTCGTCAGCCGAGCCGGGCAGCACTCCGATGGTCTCGATCGCGTCCTTGCCTTGGGCGTGGAAGCCTGCGGGGGCGATGGCCAGTGCGGCTGGCCCACTCTCGAGCAGCGTCTGAGCCGAGCGGCCGACCGAAATGTGGCCGGTACGGGTGCGGTAGTCGGAGCCGAAGACGATGATGTCGGCCTGCTCCTGCTCGGCCAGCCAGCCGAGGCCCTGACCGGTGGAGGCGCTCATGACCACGCGGCGCCCGACGTCGGGCTGCTCGAGCCAGGCGGCGCCACGGTCGAGCAGCCCTTCCGCCTCATGCTCGGCGAGCTGCTCGCGGTCGGGATGGGGCTGGTGGATATGACGGACGTAGGCCAGGGTCAGCGTCGCGCCGGCCTCGGCCAGGACACGACCCATCGCGAGGGCGTCGTGGTCGTCCTGAGTGTCGTCGTAGGAGATGATCGCGTGTGGGGCCATGGGGCCCACCCCCTGAGGGTCGAGAAAGATAGAAAAGCTGATGAGGGAGGTTTCGACCGAGGATCCC
>JBDTEE010000099.1:0-8151 GCA_039922645.1 Solirubrobacteraceae bacterium
GGCAAGGTGACGCCGCGGGGCCGCGAGGGCGCGGGCCGTGGGTTCCGGCGGGGCGAGGCGGTGGCATGACGGGCTGACGGCATTACCTGACGCCTTCGTTCGACGCCGCCGAGTCCCTTCCTGCTGCATGAAGACCTGCAGGCTGCCTAGGCCCGAAAAACGGACCGGCCGGGGTAGCTGGCCTCAGGGCCGAGCGCCTCCTCGATCCGCAGCAGTTGGTTGTACTTGGCCACGCGCTCGCTGCGCGAGGGCGCGCCGGTCTTGATCTGACCGCAGCCGGTGGCCACCGCCAGATCGGCGATGGTGACGTCCTCGGTCTCGCCCGAACGGTGCGACATGACCACCGCGTACCCGGCCTCGCGGGCGGTACGCACGGCGGCCATCGTTTCCGACAGCGTGCCGATCTGGTTGACCTTGATCAGGATCGCGTTGGCCACGCCGGCGTCGATGCCGCGCTGCAGGCGCTCGGTGTTAGTGACGAACAAATCATCGCCCACCAGCTGGATCCGGTCGCCGATCTGGCCCGTGAGCGCGGACCATCCGTCCCAGTCCTCCTCGTCCATCCCGTCCTCGATGGAGATGATTGGGTAGCGCTGGGCCAGGTCGGCCCAATAGGCGGCCAGCTCCTCGGCGCTCAGCGTGCTGCCCTCGTGCTCAAGCACGTAGCTGCCGTCCTTGTAGAGCTCGGACATAGCCGGATCCAGCGCGATCGCCACCTGATCGCCCGGCACGAGTCCGGCGGCGCGGATGCCGTTCATCAGGACCTCGAGCGCCTGTTCGTTGGACTCGAGGTTGGGAGCGAATCCGCCCTCGTCTCCGACTGCCGTGGAATGGCCCTGCTCCTTCAGCGTGGCCTTCAGATGATGGAAGACCTCCACGCCCATCCGCAGCCCCTCGGAGAAGGACTTGGCGCCTACGGGCACGATCATGAACTCCTGGAAGTCGATCGCGTTATCGGCATGGGCGCCGCCGTTGAGGACATTCATCATCGGCACGGGCAGCACGTGAGCGGTTTCCCCGCCCAGGTAGCGCCAGAGCGGCAGGCGCTCCTCCGCGGCCGAAGCATGAGCGGTGGCCAGAGACACGGCCAGCAGCGCGTTGGCGCCCAGCCGGGACTTGTTTGGCGTTCCGTCCAGCGCGATCAGGATCCGGTCCACTGCGGCCTGACTCGAGGCGTCCTGACCGTGGACCGCCGTGGCGATCTCTCCGTTGACGTTCTCGACGGCGCGGCTGACGCCCTTGCCCATCCACCGATCACCGCCGTCACGGAGCTCGGTGGCCTCAAATTCCCCTGTAGAGGCGCCAGAGGGGACCGCCGCCCGGCCCCAGGCCCCGGACTGGAGACTCAGCTCGACTTCGACGGTGGGATTGCCGCGGCTGTCCAGGATCTGGCGGGCGTGCACGTGCTCGATCTGGCTCATGTCGGTTTTGGGTCTCCTTCGGTCAGCCGTGCGCGGGCGTAGTAGATGATCTGCTCATCAGGCGGGAGATCGTCCCAAGTCCGGCCTTCGGATGTCGCCAGCTTGGCCGCGGCCAGTACGCGGCCGCGGAATCGATCGGACGCCGCCCGTAGGGCCAGTTCGGGATCGAGCTTCAATTTCCGGGCCACGTTGACCGCGGCGAAGAGCACGTCACCGATCTCGTGAAAGCGCTCGTCGCCGTCATTGGCCGCCTCTAATTCGGCCAGCTCGTCGCGGACTGACTGCAGCGGGCCCTCCACACCGGGAAAGTCGAATCCGGTCGAGGCGGCGCGACGCTGCACCTTGCGGGCGTGCAGGAGGCTCGGGAGGTTCTCGGGCACCTCGCCGAAGATGCCCGGCTCGCGTCCGGGCTCCTCGCGCTTGATGGCGTCCCAGTTGGCCAATACGTCATTAGCGGTCTCGGCCTCCACCTCGCCGAATACGTGCGGATGGCGGCGGATCAGCTTCTGGGTGACGTGCTCGGCCACCTGAGCCAGGCCGCCGGCGCCACGCTCCTCGAGGAGCAGGGACAGGAAATGGACCTGGAAGAGAACGTCGCCGAGCTCGTCCAGCAGTTTGGCGTCATCACGACGGTGGGCGGCATCGGCCAGCTCGTAGGCCTCCTCAACCGTGTGGGGGACGATCGAGCGCTCGTCCTGCTCCCGATCCCACGGGCATTCTCGGCGCAGGCGTCGGGTGATCGCGTCGAGCCGAGTGATCGCCTCCGCTCCGCGCTCGCCGCCCGGATCCATGGGGCTAGAGTCGCGAGTCGGAAATTCGTGGCACCGAATTTGTGAATCGGGGCACTAGGGGGTGGCGCTAGAGCCGGACGCTGCGCCGGCGGCAGTGCTGGTCTTGGGTGCCTTGTAGCCGGTGCAGTCGGCCATGGCGTAGTCCGAGTTGCACTGCGTCTTGCTCTTCCAGTGCTTGCTGGCGCTGGCGTTGACCGCGGCCTGGGCGGCGCTCTGCAGTTGCGTGGTCAGGGTCTGCTTGATCGCCGTCGTGGCCTGGGCCAGGGTCTGGGCTGTGGCCGGTGTGATCTTGGTCACCTCGATCACGTAGTAGCCGAACTGTCCCTTGATCGGGCCGATCAGCTTGCCCACCGTGGCGGAGGGCCCGAAGGCAGCCGTGGAGAGCGCGGTGTCCTGCTGTCCGGCGCTCACACCGCTGAGCAGGCCGCCCTTGTTCTTGGTGGTCGGGTCGATCGAGTACCTCTTGGCCACCTTGGCGAAGCTTTGACCATGATCAAGGGCCTTGCGGGCCGCTGCGGCCTGCGCGGCAGTCTTGGTCAGCACCACGCGCATGTTCCGGGTCTGCGGCGTGCCGAACGACGACTTGTGGGCGGCGTAGTAGCTGGCGATCGCCGCGTTGGTGACCGTCGTCGGATGCTTGGCCAGGAGCTTGGAGTAGATCTGCTGGACGCGGATCCTGTAGGTCACGTCGGCCAGTGTCTGCCCGGTCGAGGTGAGAAAGGTCTGGAACTGTGCGTCGGTGGAGAACTGGCCTTTCTTGGCCGTGGCCAGCGCCTGCTGGACCTGAGCATTGGTCAGGTTGATGTGCTGCTTGTGGGCATCGGCCTGGTACCAGTAGGCGCGGATCAGGAAGTCCATCACCTGGCTGGAGAGCGAGGTGAAGAGCTGCTTGCAGTCGGCCTTGATCTGAGCGCTCTTGGTGCTCTTCAGAGCGGGAATCTGGGCTCGCACCTGCTTGACGCACTTGCTGAAGCTGGGTGGGTCGGTGGGAACGATCACCGGCTGACCGGCGGAGGACTGGCTGGCCTGCTGCTTGGCCGCCACGTACATCCAGTGGTTGAAGGCCCTGGTGCTGATCGGGTTGCCGGCCACGACAGCCACCGAGCCGCCGGGGACGCTCGAACCGCAGGCCGAGACGGCCAGCGCGATGAGCACAAAAAAGGCGCCAAGCGCCGGGATGGACCTCCGAGTCTTCATACGACTCGGCCGATGGTAGCGAGAGCGCTCGGGAGAGGAGCCGTCCCCGGCAGGGCTCTTACGTAACTCCTAAGTGAGGGTCGGGCGTGTACCGGAGCTAAGCCGCTTCAACCACCTCGGCCTCGGCCTCGCGCGCCTCGCGGGTCACGGCCAGCAGCACGTCGGCGGCCCGGACGATGGTCGGAAAGCGCTGCTCGGGATCCTTGGGGACGCGGACCGAAAGCTGTGACTTGCCTGACTCGTACAGGCCCTCGGGGATCTCGGCCCGGAACCGCTTGGCCCGTACGGAGTCGAGCTCAATCGGGGTGATGGAGAGACGGTCGCCGCGGATGGTGACCGTCTGGGCGCCGGCCTGGCCGAGCTTGATCCGCGCCTGCTGGAGGTCGATCAGGTTGGCCATCGGAACCGGGAGCTCCCCGAAGCGATCCTCGAGCTCGTCGCGCAGGACGGCCAGGTCGGCAACCTCCCGCGATGCGGCGATGCGGCGATGCACATCGACCTTGGCCTGCTCATAGGGGATGTAGTCCGAAGGCACGTAGGCGTCGACGTTCACGTCCAGGCGCACCGGCTCCCAGTCCTCCTCGGCCCCGGCTCCCTCGGCTTCGGATGCCGCCACAGCCTCATCCAACATCTGCATGTAGAGCTCGAAGCCGAGCGCGGCGACGTGCCCGGACTGCTCGTCACCGAGCAGGTTGCCGGCGCCGCGGAGCTCGAGGTCACGCATGGCCACCTTGAACCCGGCGCCGAGCTCGGTGTAGTCCGACAGGGCGGAAAGACGGTTGGCCGCCTCGGGGGTCAGGGCGGCGGCGCTCGGGTAGAGCAGATAGGCGTAGGCGCGCTCGCGAGAGCGCCCGACGCGCCCGCGGATCTGGTAGAGCTGGGAGAGGCCAAAGATGTCCGCCCGCTCGACGATCAGCGTGTTGGCCTGGGGGATGTCGATGCCCGACTCGATGATGCTCGTGCAGACGAGTACGTCAGCGTCCCCGCGCAGGAAGGAGAGCATCCGCTGCTCGAGCGTCGACTCGTCCATCTGCCCGTGGGCGACCTCGAACCGTATTCCCGGGCAAAGTCCGCGCAGCCGGACCGCTGTCTCCTCGATCGTCTCCACACGGTTATGGAGGAAGAAAGCCTGTCCGTGGCGCTCCTTCTCGCGCAGGAGCGCGCGTCGCACCAGCTCCTCGTCGTATTCACCGACGTAGGTCTTGACCGGGCGGCGTCCCTCGGGAGGGGTCTCAATGACGCTGATGTCGCGCACCCCGGCCATGGACATCTGCAGCGTCCGGGGGATCGGCGTGGCGCTCATGGCGATCACGTCGACGCGCAGCTTCAGCTGGCGCAATAGCTCCTTCTGCTTGACCCCGAAGCGCTGCTCCTCGTCGACGATCAGCAGCCCGAGGTCCTTGGCCCGCACATCGCGCGAGAGCAGGCGGTGGGTGCCGATGAGGATGTCCACCTCACCCTTGCCGAAGCGGGCCAGGGAATCCTTCTGCTCGGCCGCGGACCGAAACCGCGAGACGTGCTCGATGGTCACCGGATAGTCCTTGAGCCGCTCGGTGAAGGTGCCGTAGTGCTGCTGGGCGAGGATCGTCGTCGGGACCAGGAGCATGACCTGCTTGCCGTCCTGAACGGCTTTGAACGCCGCCCGCAGGGCCACCTCGGTCTTGCCGTAGCCGACATCGCCACAGATCAGGCGGTCCATCGGCCGCTCGGACTCCATGTCGGCCTTGACGAACTCGATCGCGTCGCGCTGATCGGGGGTCTCGGTGAAGGCGAAGGCGTCCTCGAACTCCCGCTGCCAGTCGGAGTCGATGGGGAACTGGTGACCCTGGCGGCGCTTTCGCTCGGCGAACAGGTTGAGGAGCTCCCCGGCCAGCTCCTGGGCGGCACGGCGAGCGCGGGCCTTGAGCTGCTCCCAGCGCGAGCCGCCCAGCTTGGAGAGTGGCGGATGCGCGCCGCCGGCGCCGACGTAGCGGCTGATCTTGGCCAACTGGTCGACGGGCACGAAGACCCGATCAGAGCCCGCGTATTCGAGGTAGAGGTAGTCACGGGTGACCGAGGCCACGGTCTTCGTGTCAAAGCCGGCAAAGCGGGCGATGCCATGGTCCTCGTGGACGACGATGTCGCCGGTGCGCAGGTCGGCGAAGCTGCGCAGGACACCGCGCTTGCGCTCGCGGGCCCCGCTCTCGGGCGCGCGGCGGCGGCGATGGAAGAGCCGGTGGTCGGGGATCACGGCCAGGTGGAACTGCGGGGCGATGAAGCCGCTCTGCAGCCGGGCTCGCGCGAAGGTCAGCATCCCGGCGGCCGGGGGCGTATCTGCGCTCTCCCCCAGCCAGCGGACCTTGAGCCGGCCCAGGTTGTAAGCCAAGCGCTCGCCCTCTCCGCGGCTGGCGAAGGTGACCACGGGCCGGTAACCCGAGCGAGTCAGCTTCTCGAGCTCTGGCTCGGCCTCCTTGAGACCCCGAGCGGCGATATCGGCGGCCTGAGCGCGGAAGGTGAAGGTCTGGTCCTGGTCGATGCTCGAGAGCCGGATCTTCACGCGCTCGTCCAGCGCGGCGACGATCTTGTCGGGGGCCACGTAGAGGTGGTCCGCGTCCTCGTCGTGGAAAGCCGCGGTCACGTCCTGCCAGTGGTCGGCCAGCGCCGGTCCGAGGTCCTCCTCCCCGGCCAGCAGCACGGCGGCACCCTCGCCGACCAGGTCGAGGAAGGGGTAGAAGTCCTCGACGGGCAGCAGCTCGGTGATGTCGGGACGCTCCTCGGCGGCTTCGAGCGCGCTTCGGCTTGCCGCCCCCTCGGCATCCGGCCTCGCCTTATGGGGCGGCGTCTCAGCCATCCAGCTCTCGGCCAGCTCCCGATGCTCGGGCGCCAGCTCGGCAGCAGGAGCAACCTCAACCACCTCGGCATCGCCCAGCGATCGCTGGGTGAAGGTCGAGAAGTAGCGCAGAGTTTCGATCTCATCGCCGAACAGGTCCACGCGGACGGCCCGGTCCTCGGTGGCCGGGAACAGGTCGAGCAGACCGCCGCGGATGGCGAACTGGCCACGATCCTCTACCTGATCGACACGCTCGTAGCCGGCCGCGACCAGATCCATCGCGCTTTCATCGAGGTCGATCAGCTCGCCGACGCGGAGCTCGAAGCCGTGCGGGCGCATGCTCGGGTCGGGCACCTTCTCCGACAGCGCCACGGCGCTGACCACGACGACCGGGGCCGTCTCACCCGGCTGATTCAGGGCGTCCAGGGCGGCGATCCGCAGACCGGTGAGGTGCGGGGGCGGGGTCAGATGGGACTCGTAGGTGACGCCGCGACTGGGGTAGTAGCGGACCGGCCGCGGGTCAAGCCACGTCTTCAGGGCGGCGGCCAGATCCCGGGCGGCGCGGTCATCGCCGGCCACGACGATCGCCGGCCTGGCCGGATCGCGGTCCAGCAGGGCGGCGAGGAGGTAGGGCCGCAGTGACTGCGAGACGAAGGCGCGACCGCCGTCACGGGCCAGCGTGGCGGTTTGCGGATCGTCGTCGGCGTAAGCGAGAAGAGAGCGAAGCATTGAGGCTGCCCTATCCAGTCTAGGGAGGCCTCTGACGCGCTCAGGGGGTGAGCGGAGCGTCGTCCTCGACGATGCGCCGGGCGGTGTCCGCGGCCCGCTCGATGAGCTCCCGGACCTCGTCCGCCGGCTCGCGGAAGCGGTCCAGGACGTAGGCGGCGACGCGGTCGGGGTCAGTGGTCGGGGGCCGTCCCACTCCGACCCGTACGCGCGCGAAGTCGGGTGAGCCGAGCCCCTGCCGGATTGACTTCAGGCCGTTGTGCCCGGCCAGGCCGCCTCCCACGCGAGTCCTTATCTCCCCAAACGGGAGGTCGATCTCGTCGTGGAGCACGAGCACGTGATCAAGCGGGGTCTTCAGCGCCCCGCGGGCCGGACTGACCGACTGCCCCGCCTCGTTCATAAAGGTCTGGGGCTGGAGCACCGCCACTCGCGGGCCGCCGGGTCCGGTCCGGCCCTCGCTGATCAGCCCTCGGTAGCGGCCCTTGGGCTTGGGCAGCGACCAGCGCTCGATGAGCTCGCGCGCGATCTCAAAGCCAATGTTGTGACGCGTGCGTTCGTACTCGGAGCCCGGGTTGCCGAGCCCTACCAGCAGCCAGTCTGCGGGCGCGCCGCGCCCGAGGAAGGGCATGGAGGACGCCTACTCGGCGTCCGAGCCGGCCTCGTCGCCCGAGGACTCCTCGCCCTCGGATTCGGCTTCGCCTTCCTCGCCCTCGCCGACGACCGCGGTCTCGGCCTCAATCTCGTCCTCGGCCTCGAGCTGCAGCTTGGGCGGAGTCAGGGTGGCGATCACCGTCTCGGGATCGTCCATCAGCTCGACCCCGGCGGGCGGCCGGAGCGCAGCCAGGGTCAGCGTGTCGCCGATGACCATCGCCGAGACATCGTGCTGGAGCGTGTCGGGAATCTCGTTGGGCAGAGCCTCGATGGTCAGCTCGCGCGTGACGTGCTCGAGGACGCCGCTCTCCTTGACACCGGGCGCGTCCTCCTCGCCGATCAACTCGAGGAACACCGTGGCCTGGATCTTCACGTCCAGACGAACGCGGAGAAGGTCAACGTGCATGGTCGCGCCGTTCACCGGATGGCGATCGAGCACTTTAACCACGACCGGCGTGCTGCTGGCCCCCTCGACGGCTAGGTCAAGGACCGCGCCGCCCTTGGCCAGGGAAATGCGCAGGTCCCGGGCGGGCACCGAGAAGGCGATCGGGTCCTC
>JBDTEE010000100.1:0-3854 GCA_039922645.1 Solirubrobacteraceae bacterium
CTGGCCATCCTGAACAAGGAACGCCCCGCCCAGCAGGTGGCGGAGATCGGCTACATCATCGGCGAGGTGGAGAACAAGACCGCCCTGCTGGTCGACGACATGATCGGCACCGCGGGCACGCTGGCCGCCGCCGCCCAGGCCGTCCGCGACGCCGGCGCCAAGCGGATCTTTGCCGCCGCCACCCACGGCAACTTCTCCGGTAAGGCCTGGGAGAACCTGGCCGCCGCCGACTTCGAGCAGGTGGTGGTCACCGACACCATCCCTCTGCCTCCGGGCGCCCCGGACAACGTCCGCGTGCTCTCCTGCGCGGACCTGCTGACCAACTCGATCCGCCAGATCTTCACCGACGGCTCGGTGAGCGACGTGTTCGGCGGCGAGAACCAGCTGTTCTAAGACCGGCCGGCGGGTCGTGCCGGTGTGCGGATAGTGCCGCCGTGCGGGTCGTGCCGCCCTCACTCCCCGGGGGGTGCGGTAACAAAGCGTCGAAAATCGATCGTTAGTTACCGCACCGGGCCAACCGGCCGGAGAGAGAGAATGCAGCGGTGAGCGCCGGCAACGACTCCGGGCGCGCTGTCCGGCTCATGGAGATCCTCGGCCTGAGCGAGGACGAGCTCTGTCGCATCCTCGACGCCGCTCCGCTCACGTTGCTCTCCGGGCAGCTCGACCACCGGCCGGAGCTGCCCATCCTGCTGACCATGCTCGATGAGGCCCAGGAGAGTGCCGACGCTTCGGTTCTCCGGCGCTGGGTGCGCGTGCAGGGTCCGGCCGGGCGGCCGCTTGACGCCCTCCTGAACCGCGACTTCGCTGTCTTTGAGGATGCCCTGGCCGAGCTCGGCCGCGAGGGCTTCGTGCTGCGAGTACGGGGACGGAAAACCGGCGATGGCTGAGCCCTTCCTCCACCACATGCGGATCCGCTACGCGGAATGCGATCCGCAGGGTGTCGTCTTCAACGCCCACTACCTGGCCTACGTCGATGACACGATCAGCGCGATGTGGCGGGCGGCGTTCGGCAGCTACCAGTCGATGCTCGACCGCGGCGTGGACATCGTCGTCGCCGAGGCCCACCTGCGGTTCCTCGAAGGAGCTCGGTTCGACGAGGACATCGAGATCGAGACGGCGGTCACCCACCTGGGGACGACCAGCATGCGCACGCTCTACCGGTTCCTGCGCGACGGCAAGCTGCTGCTCACGGCGAGTCTGCGCCACGTCTTTGTGGAGGTGGGCACGACGCGCAAGACCGAGATCCCCGACTGGGCTCGGGCCGCCCTCGAGCAGTGGCTCCTCCCGGAGCTGGACCCGGCCGCGAGCGCGCCAGCCGGCTGACCCGGCCACACGACGCAGTCAGTCGCTGTCGGGCTCGGGCTCGGGTTGGTTCTCAGGCCAGCTCCCAACCAGATGATGGAACGACTTGGCGAACACGCGGTTTACCGCTGCGGCCACCCCGGCCATGACGCCCGCTTGCAGCGCCTGGGCTCCGACCACCTTGCCCAGGCTGCCCTCGCCGGTGCCCGGCTTGGGCGGCGGCTGGTGATCGATCTTCATCCAGAGACTCCGGAACACGGACCGGCCCAGACGGCCGGCGATCAGCCCGGCGATGATCCCAAACGGCTTATAGAGCAGCTTCATGGCTCGCAGCCTAACCGGTGACGGAACCCGTAAACCGGCGGACCCGCCTCAGCGCCTGCGCCTCTTGGCCAGCCCACGCCGCTCGCGACTCTCCAGATGGCGATTGCGAACGACCGCCCTGAGTGGGTAAATACTTCTCACGGAGTCGCGATCTCAAAGGAGCAGGGAACATGCTCGACGAGGGTGATGGCCGGCCAGCCGACGGCGGAGCGGAGGAACTGCTCCGGAGAGCTCTGCTCGACGACGACGCAGCGGTGGCGGTCTCGCTGCGCGTCGAGGGCCTGCCGCTCAGCAATGCGGTCACGGTGATCTTCCACGGGCGCCGAGATCTGGGCACGCTGCAGACCTACGTGGCCCGAGGCAGCCGGGAAGCTGGCAGCACCGTGTCGGCCAGCGACCTCATGCGCGTCCCGTGCGATCTCGACCTGGCCGACGCCGAGGACCGCGAGGAGGCGGAGCTGCTCTATGTCGAGCAGGCCACCGCGCTGCGCGACGCCCTGGTCGGCGCGGACACCGTCCTGGGGGTGTGGGCCGAGCCGCTCGGCGCGCTGGTCGGTAGCGGGGTCGCCATCGACCACTCGCTCGAGCTGTCGGTCCGTCTGCCCGCGCACCGGCTGCTGCCCACCGCCCTGGTCGCTACCGAGTGCCAGCTCGTCGTGACGCCGGTGTGCAGCGCGCGGACGCTGGCCAACGGACGTCCGCCGATGGGCATCGCCTGCATCCAGCAGGACCTGACCCGCGTTTACCCACTTGCCGACGATCCCGAGCGCTGTGTCGAGGACTTCCTCGAGCTCGCCGCCGAGCACGCCCTCACCCTGGCCGAGCGCCTCCAGCATCAGGAGGCGTCGGTGCAGCGCTTCCTGGAGCTCAGCGACGGCTGAGCGCTGACTGAGTCGGCCTGCGGCACAGCAAGACGGCTACCGTGCGCGGCGATGCGCCGCGCAACCGTGATCTCCCTGATCGTTGCCGGGGTGGCGTTATTTCTCGTCATCAGCGCGCTGCTGGCCCGAGCCCTGAGCGTCGGTGGGGCGGAGAACAGCGCCATCACCGCCCTGGTGATGGACGAGGCCCGCGGCGATCAAGCCGCCGTCGTCGCCGACATCAGCGGCTGCGCCGAGCAGCCGGCGTGCGAGGCGCGAGCGGCGGCTGACGTCAGCGCGCTGAAGCGGGCCGGCAGCGTGCAGATCGCTCAGATCCAGCCCTCGGCCGGCTTCTCGCTCGGCTCCACGCTGGGCACCGCTCGGGTGGCCTGGGTGGCCGGAAACTCACTGCCGCGCGTCCAGTGCGTGCGGGTGCGCCGCTCCGGCAATGTCCTCTCGGGCTACCGGGTGGAGTTGCTCAAGGTCAGCCTACGGATCCGCACAAACGCGGACTGCCCAGCGCAGTACTGAGCTGCGATACCGACGCGCGCAAAATCGCGACCCCCCGGGTGCGGTTTGAGCGGGTCTGTCGTGGATTACGCGGCTTGCCGGAAATCCTGAGACCATGGGACGACTGGGGCCGAGGTGGTCGCAGAATTGCCCGTTTTGGGCCCTCGCCGCCAGCCTGGTCCGCCCGTCGCGCGTGATCCGCCGGCCCGGCCGGGCCTGGTCCGCAACCGAGCCGGACTTGAAGTCAGCGCCGACGGTGGCGCGTGCCCACGCTACGTCCGCCCCGACTCGGCGCGCGCACGGGCTGCCGGTCGGGCTCGCGGATCGGCCGGCGCTCGCGGGCGGGCAGCTTGTCGGCCAAACGGCCGGGCTCGCGCAGGCGGACGCGGGCTGGCTCGGCGTCGGGCAGTGGAATGCCGCCCTTGGGAGGGGCTGGCGGGGTGGGCGGTGGCTTGGGACCGCGGCCCCATCCGTCGTCGCTCTCGCCGTCGGAGCGGCGCTGGGGGGCGGCTTCTTGCTCGCGCAATGCGGGGATCAGAAGGACTCCGACGCAGAGCAGACCTACCATGTGCACCGCAGCGATCCAGAGCATCAGCTGCGCATCGCCTGCCATCGACCTAGGTTAGCGCACGGTTAGCGTCGCGCGCCACCCTTTTTCCCGCCCGGCGCGCCAACACGCGCCAACGTTTTCCCGATCTGCCCGCTACCATCGACGCCGCCCCATGGTCAGCACGCAATCGACATCACTGAAGGTCTTCCCCCGCGAGCCCGGTGGCTCACGCGCCGCCCGGCGCCTGCGCCGTACGGGCGCGGTGCCCGGCATCGTCTACGGCGGGGGCGAGGACCCGATCGCCTTCT
>JBDTEE010000101.1:0-6107 GCA_039922645.1 Solirubrobacteraceae bacterium
CCGAGGTGCAGGTCAGAGACATAGCGCCCGGCCGTGAATGTCTTCAGGGCGACGGCGAAGCGCTCCCAGAGGGCCGTCATATCAGGGGTCGATAGGTACCCGAGCAGACCCTCGGTGACGATGATCAGGCCCGCCTCGGGGTCAAGGCTGGCGATCAGCTCGGCCAGGCTGCCCGGGCCGCCGGGCTTCAGCGCGTCCACCTCGCGCACCTGATGTTGCGGACCGAGTGAACCCATCCGCTCGAGCGCGCGGCACTTGCGCGCGGCCATCGCCGGCAGGTCGGCCTCGACGTAGGTGATCGCGTCGCCGTAGCGCTCGGCAAAGCGCCAGCCGCGCGGAGACAGTCCGGCCGCCACCTCGAGCACCTGGGTCGCCGTACGCGACTCAATGGCCTGCTCAACGCGAGCATCGATGGCCTCATGGCGGGCGAGCAGGTAGGCCTCGAGCGACGGACCGCCCAGCGCCCGGCTGGCCAGCATGGCCGGTTGCAGTGAGGCGAACAGCACCTCTCCTTCGCGTGTGCTGAGGGCGGGATGCGAGAGCCCGTTGCGCGCCCACACGTAGCCCGTGTAGTGGGCGGTGGGACTGATGGCGTTGGATCCGCTCACGCGCTCCGCAGCTCCGCAAGACGGTCGATCAGCGGAGCCTGAGCCGGATTGAGCTTCTTACGCGCGGTGTCGAGGCTGAACCACTGCGCGCGATCGACCTCGGGGAAGTCCTGCGTCCGGCCTGAGCGTGGAGGCCACTCGAGGGCAAAGGTGTTGCTGGTGATGGCGTCGGCGTCCAGATCCCCGGCCAGCGCCCAGGCCTGGATCCGCTTGCCGGATTTCAGGCGCACTTCGCCGAGGTCCTTCGGCTCCCCGTCTGGTGCGGGCGACCCAAGCTCCTCGGCAAACTCGCGTCGTGCGGCGGCCAGTGGCTCCTCGCCGGGCGCGTACTCGCCCTTGGGAATCGACCAGGCACCAGCGTCGCGGCGAGCCCAGAAGGGTCCACCAGGATGAACCAGGAGGACCTCCTGAGCGGACCCGGAACCGCGATGGAGCAGGATGCCGGCACTGCGCGGCGATGATTTTGAGGCGGTAACACGGTCTGACAAGACGAAGGCATTCTCCTGCTTTCATTCAATTGTCAAACCAGATGTGTTCAATGGTGGGGGCGTCCTAGGGGAGAGGAGGACGCGGCCACGAGACCCGGAGGATTTAAGTGCGCACCGTCGCAGCCTGGTGCTTTCGACATAAAGCCGCAACCATCTTGGGCTGGATCGCCCTGCTCGCCAGCCTGACCGCGATCCACTCCGCGGTGGGTAGCGGGTACAGCAACAACTTCGATCTCCCGCACACGCAGAGCTTCGACGCCATCCGGCTGCTCGAGCGCAGCAGTCCGCGGGCCTCGGGCGAAACGGACCAGCTGGTCATCGCCGTCCAGCATGGCCGGGTGACCGACCCGGCCGTCCGCGCGCGGGCCGAGAAGCTGTTCGCCACCGTGGCTCAGGTCCCCCACGTGTCCACCGTGGCCTCTCCCTACGCGCCCGGCGGTGCGCGCCAGATCTCCTCCAACGGTCAGGTGGCCTTCGCCAACGTGACCTTCGACGCCGCCTCGAATCGCAACCAGATCACCGCCGGCGCGGCCAAGGCCTTCGTACAGAAGATCTCCTCCGCCTCCGGCGGCGGGGTCCAGTTCGCGGTCGAGGGCAACATCGCCCAATCCGGCAACCAGAACAACTCGTCCTCCGGGCTCATCTTCGGTTTCCTGGCCGCGGCCATCGTGCTGTTCATCGTCTTCGGCTCGCTCATCGCCATGTTGCTCCCCCTGCTCACCGCCGGTCTTTCCCTGGGCACCGGACTCGCGGTCATCGGCCTGGTCTCTCAGGTCCTGAACATGGCCTCGTTCTCAAGCGAGCTGGCCCTGCTGATCGGCCTCGGCGTAGGGATCGACTATGCGCTCTTCATCGTCACCCGCTACCGGCAGGGGCTGCTGCGGGGCCTGACCCGCGAGGAGGCGGTGGTTGAGTCTCTGGACACCTCGGGCCGCGCGGTGCTGTTCGCGGGCGCGATCGTCTGCATCGCCATGCTGGGCATGTTCGCCCTCGGCGTGAGCTTCCTCTACGGGGTGGCTGTGGCGGCGGCGATCGCCGTGGCCTTCACGGTCCTGGCGGCGCTCACCCTGCTCCCCGCCCTGCTCGGCGTGATGGGCGCTCTGGTGCCTCGCCGCAGTGAGCGCCGCGCCCTGCGCGAGGGCGCACGGCGCCAGAGCGACGAGTCCCCGCTGTGGGCGCGCTGGGCGAACGCCATGCAGAAGCGACCAGCCCTGTTCGCCGCCGTTTCCGCACTGGTGATGATCGTCATCGCCATCCCCTTCTTCTCGATGCGGCTCGGCTCGGCGGATGCGGGCAGTGATCCGGTGGGCTCCAGCACGCGGAAGGCCTATGACTTTTTGGCCAAGGGCTTCGGGCCGGGTTACAACGGTCCGCTGATGCTGGTCGCCCAGGCCTCGACGCCGGCCCAGCGGGCCGCCTTCGTCCGCGTCGAGCAGGCGGTGGCCAGCTCGCCGGGAGTGGCCGGCGCGACGCGGCCGACGGTGCTGCCCAGCGTCGCCGGGCACGCCCCGGTGATGATCGCCAACGTGTATCCGACGGGCTCGCCTCAGGCCGTCTCAACCGCGAATCTGCTCGCCCGCGTCCGGAACTCGGTGGTGCCAAACGCCTCGCGGGGCACGGGGATACACGTGCTGGTCGGAGGCACGACGGCGATCTTCGCCGACTTCAGCCACGTCCTCTCGGCCAAGCTGCCCCTGTTCATCGGCATCGTCGTGCTGCTGAGCTTCCTGCTGTTGATGGCCGTGTTCCGAAGCCTGGTCATCCCGCTGACCGCGGCGATCATGAACATGCTCTCGGCCGGCGCGGCCTTCGGCGTGGTCACCGCCGTGTTCCAGTTCGGCTGGGCGAGCTCGATCACCGGTATCCAGAGCGGCCCGATCGAGGCCTTCCTGCCCGTGCTCATGTTCCCCATCCTGTTTGGCTTGTCGATGGATTACGAGGTCTTCCTGATCAGCCGTGTCTATGAGGAGTGGCACCGCCGGGGCGAGAACACCGCCGCGGTAAATCACGGCCTGGCCGCCACCGGCGGCACGATCACCGCCGCCGCGACCATCATGGTCCTGGTCTTCGGCGCCTTCGTGCTCGGCGGCGAGCGCATCATCGAGCTGTTCGGCGTCGGCCTGGCCAGCGCGGTGCTGCTGGACGCGCTCATCGTGCGCTCAATCCTGGTCCCCGCGGTGATGATGATGCTTGGCGAGCGCAACTGGCAGCTGCCGCACTGGCTTGAACGGATACTCCCGCGCCTGAACGTGGAGGGCAGCTCCAGCCGCGCCGCCCAGCAGGAGCGGACGGCGGATGATCGTCTGCTGATGCCCGAGCCGGCGCCGAGTTCGACCTAGCGCGGCCGGCGACCAAAGGGGGTGGGTCGACTCACGCCGCCTCACGCGGCTTAGTCGACAAACCCCCCTCCCAAGCGAGCCCGCGCCACCTTAATTCGGTACATACGTACCACTCGTTGGTACGCTTGTACCAATGCCTTCGTCAACCAGGACCCCGGTCAAGAGCCCCACAGCCCAGGGCAAGCCCACCCGTCCGCGCGGCCTCGCCCGCCGCGAGGCGCTGCTCGACGCCGTCCTGCGGATCGTGGCCGAGCTCGGCACCGACGCGGTCACCCATCGCCGGGTGGCTGAAGAGGCCGAGCTTCCGCTGGCCTCGACGACCTACTGGTTCGATTCCAAGGAGCACCTGCTCACCGCCGCTCTGGAGCTGGCCGCCGAGCGCGACCTCGGTCGCCTGCGCGATCACGTCTCCGCGGCCGGCGGGGAGACGGACCCGCTCACACTGGCCGTGAGCACCATCCTCGCCCCGGCCGGGCCGAGCCGGAGCTCGCTCATCACCACCTATGCCCTGCTCCTGGAGGCCGCCCGCCGCCCGGTGCTGCGCGAGATCGCCCAGCGCTGGACCGCGGCTTACCTGGAGACCATCGGGGTGCTGCTCAAGCGCGCCGGATCGCGGGCCCCGCAAGCCGACGCGGAGCTGCTCCTCGCCGCAGCCGACGGGCTGATCATCGAGCAGCTGGCCTCGGGGCAGAGCTCGGACATCCAGCCCCGGCTGATCCGCTTGGCCGGCGCACTCCTGGAGCGATCATGAGCCCGCGGCAGGTTACTCAGAAGACCCTGGGCGGAACCGTGGGTCTGGTCCGCGTCCTATTGCTGTTCGAGTCCTCGCTGTACGCCGCGGTCACGCCGGTGCTGCCCCACTACGCCCGTGTGCTGCACGCCTCCAAGCCCGCCGTCGGCCTGCTGGCCGCCTCCTACACCCTCGGGCTGCTGCCCGGCTCGGTGCTCGGCGGCTGGGTGGCGACCCGCTTCGGCGTCCGCCGCACCACCCTGGCCGGCCTGATCGCCTTCGCCTTCGCGGTAGCCGGCTTTGGCTTCGCCACCGAGCTGGTCACCCTTGACCTGCTGCGTGTCGTGCAGGGAGTGGCCTGCGGTCTCATCTGGGGCGGCGCCCTGACGTGGGTCATCGCGGTGACGCCGATCAGCCGGCGCGGAGCCACGATCGGCTCGGTCATCGGGGCGGCCACCCTGGGCACCCTGATCGGGCCGCTCCTGGGGACGTTCGCGGTGGCCGCGGGCACCGGACTCGTCTTCGCCACGGTGGGCGCGGTCTCGTTACTGCTGGCCGCCTGGGTGCAGCGACATCCAGACCCGGTACCCGGGGCCAGCGAAGTGACCGCCGGCAAGCCGGCCGCTCAGCGCCCGCGACTGCATCTCGCCTCCCCCGAAGCCCGCGGCCTCGTCCTGGGCGGCTGGATGATCATGCTCGAGGCGATGACGTTCGGTGCCGCCAACGTGCTGCTGCCACTGCGCCTGGCCCGGTTCGGCGCCTCGGGCGTGCTCATCGGCGCCACCTTCCTGGGTTCAGCTGCGCTCAGCTTCGTCCTCTCCTCGGCCATCGGCCGGGTGACCGACCGGCGCGGAGCGCGGCTCCCGATCACGGTGGGGCTGGTGTTGAGCGCCATTCTCATCCCCACCGTGGCGCTCCCGCACTCCCCCGTGCTGCTGGCCGTGCTCGCGGTCATCGCCCTCGGCGGACCGATGACCGGCTACATGATCCCCGCGGTCTCCACCATGACCGGCTCGGCCGAGCGGCTGGGGATCGCCATGGTGGTCGCCTCCACGCTGTTCAATCTCGCCTACGCCGCCGGGGAGACGATTGGCGCGCCCGCGGCGGCGGTCGTCTCGCAGGCCACCAGCGACGCCGTCCCGCTGATCGGCCTGGGTGTGCTCATGCTTCTCACCCTGATCCCAGCGCGCGGGCTCAGTAGCGATGCCGCGGTGGGCGCGCCCCGGCCCGATGAGCAGACAGTCTCTGCCCGCGAGCCACACCGGCCGATCGCGCTGCGCAGCTGAGGATCACAGGCCATTCACATCCGAGCGGCTTTTTGTCCTTTACCGTGACTCTGTGGTCGTCCAGGGGAAGCGCATCCTCGTCAGCGCGTCGGCTCCGACCCGCCGCGATGCCACGGCGACCTTCCGCGTGCTGCTCCGCGGGCACACCGCTCGCCTCCTTCCAACCTTCGCCGATCGTGCCAAGGCGACTGACGCGCTGACGGGGAACCCGGTCCACCCGCTCGCTTAAACCGGCTCCTCGGTCACGTCGCGCGCCACCAGGGCGGCGTAGTGACCGCGCTGGTCGAGCAGCTCCTCGTGCGTTCCGCGCTCGACGATCCGGCCCTTGTCGAGGACGACAATCTGATCAGCATCGCGAATCGTCGACAGACGGTGAGCGATGGTCACGGTGGTCCGCCCCTCGGCCAGGCGCTCGAGCTCGGCCTGCACGGCGAACTCGGTCTGGGTGTCCAGCGAGCTGGTGGCCTCATCGAGGACCAGCACCGGCGGATTGCGCAGCACGGTCCGGGCGATGGCCATGCGCTGCTTCTCCCCACCGGAGAAGCGGTAACCGCGCTCTCCGACGACCGTGTCGTAGCCCTCGGGCAGGGAGGCGATCAGCGTGTGGATCCGCGCCGTGCGGGCGGCGTCCTCGATCTCCTCGTCGGTCGCATCGG
>JBDTEE010000102.1:0-11093 GCA_039922645.1 Solirubrobacteraceae bacterium
CTTGCCGTCGGCCGTGCGGCGCAGCTCGACGCCCTCCCCCTCGGGGGCCTGGGTGCTGCTCGCCTCGTGCTCTGCGAGGACCGACAATCTGGCGCCACGCGACGCGGTGGCGCCGGGCGGCCTGGACAGATGAACGTCGGGCAAGGGAACCCCTTTTCGGTTGACGCCCTCGAAGGACGAGCATAGCCCCGGGCCGTCCGAGCCCCTTCCCAGTGCTCTGACGCCGGGCCTTGAGGCCTGGGCTGGAAACGGCGCTGACGTGGTCAGGTGAGTCTGTGAGGAGAAAGACGACGATGACCCCGGAACCGACGGACAAGTTAGACACCGCGAGGATCTCGGTCGGCGTAGTGAACGGACCAGAGGGCGTGATCCTTGAGTGGCACGCGGTGGATTGGCGTGCGGTCGAGAGCAACGTACGGCGTTTGCGTCAACGGATCTTCACGGCGTCACGGGCGGGGGACCTCGCAAGGGTTCGCTGTCGGCAGAAGTTGATGCTCCGGTCGCGCTCTAACACGCTGATCAGCGTGCGCAGGGTGACCGAGCGCAATGCTGGCCGTCTGACGGCGAGCGTGGACGGCGAGGTGGTGCTCACTGCGGAGGCCAAGCTGACGCTGGCTAACGCTGACCCATGGGTCAGCGAGCTCATCGCCGCGTTCACGAAGCTCAAAACGCTCCCAGCCGCCGCCCGGCTGACAGCAAGCCCTCCGCGACGATCCAGCAGACCCCGGGCCTTCTGTGTCGCCCGGCATTTCGCCCTCCATGGGAGCACTCTAAAGAACGCGCGGCATTCCCGCAGGTAGTGCCCAGAGAACGCCGGAAATCGATGAAACCCAGAACACCGTGCGCCTTGTCGC
Organism: Solirubrobacteraceae bacterium; assembly: GCA_039922645.1. Lineage (GTDB taxonomy): Bacteria > Actinomycetota > Thermoleophilia > Solirubrobacterales > Solirubrobacteraceae > Palsa-465. Next base: position 855 of record JBDTEE010000102.1, read on the forward strand.
GAATCCTGCCCTGCGCGAGCATGGCCCTCAGAACTCCAGGATCCAGACCCACACAGGCACATGGAGGCCGGACTCTGCAACCGGGTGCTTGCACTACTCCGAGAGCCGGGGACTTCGGATTGGCCGGACTTGTGCTTTTCTCGAGCGCCCCACGTCGGATCGGACTTATACTTTGCGACACGCGCAAGCGTCGCGGCTGCCGTGGGCCGGACGCGTCCTTACGCGGGCATTGGCTTGCGCATCCTGACGAACGCCGGTCGCGTCACTTGGCCCCGGCGGGATAATGAGTCGGACGAGCGGCGAGAGCGCTCGGAGCTCCACCGTTGGGTTCCGGTGCATCGTGAGGATGTTGAAGAGCCTGTCGGCTTGGCCAGCCGCGGGCGACGGAACGGCAGACCCGCTTTCGCGATGCCGCGCGTCTCAGCGCCACGACGGGCGGAGTCCCGGGAAGCGTGGAAAGCGCGGTGCCACGGATCGCATTCGTCGTCTCGCGTCGCGTCAGCGCGCGATCGCGTTGGCGACCAGGGACTCGTCAGCGACGGCGGCGAGGTGGACGAGTGCTAATCGCGCGTTGCGATCACCAGCATCCGAGGCTTGAGGCCGGCCCTGGGGCACGTCTGCGTATGCACCGACGCAGGAGCGGCCGGCCGAGCGACTGAGGCGACAAGCAGTTTCGTCGTCCGGCCCCCCTATTACGGTGCGCCCCGCCGTTGGATTCAGCGATCACAGCCTCGGGGGCGTCAACGTGCCCAGCGTCCGCCAGCAGGCCCGAGCCGCGGAAGGCGCTCTGTGCCGAGCAGGTGGCGTTCGAACGTGCGCTCGGGCGGCCGGTCCGCTCCAGCATCGTGGCGCTGCTCGTGACCGCGCGCCGCCGCGGCTGACGCCGCGCGGCGATCGCGTCGGTCAGGCGCCGAACTCGCGCGCCTGCCGCTGTGCCGCCAGTGCGGAGCGACGGAGGGCTACTGAAACGATTGACGACTTTCTTCGAGAACTCGCGCTCATGGACGCTTCAGGAACCTCAAATAGAATGCGCCGAACACCAGGACAATCCCGACGTTTACTATCAGCCGCTCCCAGAACCGGTGCCTGAAGAACAGGACGTCCACGCCGACGACGACGGCTACCAGCGCGAGCACGTAAAGCACGACGGCTGTCTGTCTTCCCATCGCTTCTTTCTACTCCTCTGTGCGACGGAGTGAAGCAAGAGCTGGTTTGGGTTCCGTCCACGTGTTCGCCCACGGTCAGAGTGCCCACCCGGCTGGCGGGTGCGCTCGAACGGCGCGTTGGCCGGGTGGCTCCTGTCGCCAGCTCGCGACGCCATGCCGGCCGCCGCAGCAGCCGCACGCTAGTGCACCGACAAGTCCGCGGCGGCGAGCAAACACCTCCCTTCGACAACACGCGAGACCCCTGGCGTGCTGCGACGCTGCGAGGCTGCCCTGCTTGGCGCGGAATTCGAGCATGATCCGGCTTCAAGCGCTTGACCTTCCCGGCTAGCGCCTGAGTGGTCGTGGAGGCGACCGGGGAGTTCCGGGTTGGAGGTCGCGAGATCCCCGAGCCCGACGGGTCCAGGCTCCCGGCTGACTCCTCCTTCGCGGCGGAGCGCAAGCGATCGACCGTCTATTTCAGCGCCCACTGGTTCTCGCTCCGGAACGATCTCGCAACTCTCCGAGCCCCCAATTGCTGACGGCCGCGACGCTCTCCGGTTCGTTCCGATGCACAACAGATGATCGGCCCAGTCCGGGCTTCTGCTCTGCCTGGCGACGCGGGCACTGTCAGTCGCCAGTTCACATCCGGCGCATGTAGCTACAAGCGGCACGAAGGATGGCGCCCCGATGGGCGCGACCGGCCGCTACTCGTGGACGCTGACCAGCCCGCTCTGGTAGGCGATCACGACGAGCTGAGCACGGTCACGGGCCCCGAGCTTGAGCATGGCGCGGCTGACGTGGGTCTTCACCGTGAGTGGGCTCAGGAACAGCTGACTGGCGATCTCGGCGTTGGAGAGGCCGGTGGCGACCAGACCCATCATCTGTCGCTCCCGGTCGGTCAGCTCGGACAGGGCGGGATGCACGGTGGTGCGCGGTGGGCGACGCGCGGCGATGTCGGCGATCAGCCTACGGGTGATGGTCGGCGACAGCAGCGCGTCGCCGCGGGCGACGATGCGGACGGCCTGGAGCAGGTCGGCGGGCTCGGTGTCCTTGACCAGGAAGCCGCTGGCGCCGGCCTGCAGGGCCTCATACACGTACTCGTCGTTCTCGAACGTGGTGAGGATCAGGACCTTGACGCCGGCGAGGCTCTCGTCGGCGCTGATGCGGCGGGTGGCCTCCAACCCGTCGACGTCGGGCATGCGGATGTCCATCAGCACCACGTCGGCACGCTGCCGGCGGGCCAGCGCCACCGCCTGGGCGCCGTCGGTCGCCTCGCCGGTCACCTCGATGTCCTGCGCGGAGTCCAGCAGGACGCGGAAGCCGGCCCGGATCAGCGCCTGGTCATCGGCGAGCAGGACGCGGATCACGCCGGCGGATGGATCGGAAGGCGCGCGCGGACGCCGAAGCCGCCCTCGGGACCTGGCTCCGCCACGAGCGTCCCGCCGGCCGCGTGGGCGCGCTCGCGCATTCCGGGGATGCCATGTCCGCTGCCCGCGCCAGGTTCGGCGGCGGGCAGGCTCTGCCCGCGGTCCAGGATCTCCAAGATGAGGTGATCCTCAAGGTAGGAGAGCGTCACCGTCGCGCTGGTGGGCCCGGCGTGGCGCAGCGCGTTGGTCAGCGACTCCTGGACGATGCGGTAGGCGGCCAGATCGACGGTCGGCGACAGCGCCTGGGGCCGGCCGTTCACGATCAACGTGGTCGGCAGCCCGGCGCGGCTGGTGCCGTCGATCAGCGCGTCGAGCTGCGCGAGGCGCGGCGCGGGGGCGGTGGAGTCGGGCTCGTCGGCCTGGCGCAGGACGTTAAGGATGCCGCGCAGCTCTCGCAGGCCCTCCTTGCTGCCCTGCTTGATCGCCTCCAGCGCCTCGGTGGCCTGGCCCGGCTGCTGGTCGATGACATGGACGGCAACGCCGGCCTGGACGTTGATCGTGGCCATGGTGTGCGCCACGACGTCGTGCAGCTCACGCGCGATGCGCAACCGCTCGGCGTCGACCGCGCGCCGGGCCTGCTCCTCGGCCACCCGCGAGGTGTAGGCGCGCCGGGTGGCGACCCACAGGCCGAGAAACAGCGCCGCGGCGACGGTACCGGGGATCAGGACGAAGCCGCCACCGGTCGCGCCGAGCGGATCAAAGGCCGCGCTGGCGCCCATCAGCGCGAGCATCGTCGCCAGCGATAGCCCCACCGCTCGGCGGGTCGGCACGGTCGCCGCGACCGCATAGAGGGCGATCACCGGGAGCAGCAGCGCCGCCCCGTTAACGTAGCCCAAGCAGGTATAGGCCAGCACGCCGCCCATTGAGACGGCGAGCACCGCGACCGGCCGGCGCCGGCGCCCGGCGAGCGCCAGCCCGGCGACAGCCAGCAGCAGATAGGCGGCGGGCGTCGCCGCCGGGACGTGCTGCCCGACCGGGAGGCCGCCGGGCCCGTGGTCGGGGTGGCTTTCGCCCAGCGAGCCGGCGACGGTGGCAAGCGTGACCACCATCGCGAAGACGGCGTCGAACACCGACGGCGAGCGACGCGTCCGGGCCCACCCGGCGGCGACGAGCTGCTGGCGCCGTCGGCGGGCGGGCTGGACGGCGGCGGGCGCGGCGTTCATGCGTGCGAGCGTAGACCTCACCGCCCCCGCTGTCATCGTCGTGGGGCAGGCCATCCGCCTACTCCATATGGAGTAGGGCCGCGCGCGGTCCGCTGCAGATGTCGTAGGTCGACTGCCTCCCCCGCGCCGATGACAGATCAGGCCGGCCCGTTGATGCTTGGCAGCGTCACCCCCGGCCCGCTCTTAGAGGAGGCGCGTCATGCAGGCACTCACCCGGTTCGTTCTCAGGCATAAGCTGCTGATCGTCGTCTCCTGGCTGGTTCTCGCCGTCGCCGGCGCGATGACCGCAGGCGCGACCACCCAGCGGCTGACCAACAGCTTCGCGATGCCGGGGGCGGCGTTTCGCGCCGACGCGCGAATCAGCGCCCTGTACCGGGACAACGGCGCGGAGGACCCCACCGTCCCGGTGATCACCCTCCCGCCTGGAGTCACGATCCACACGCCGAGTGTCGCCTCCCGGATTGACCGCGCGTTCTCCGCCGCCCGCCAGGTCGTGCCCTCCGCCCGCGTGGCCGACTACCAGACCACCGGCGACGGCGCGTTCGCCACCCGGGACGGACGCAGCACCTACGCGCTGATCTTCACACCGCAGAGCAACCCACTGAGCCCGAACGCGCTGACCGCCCAGTTCCAGCGCGCGGTCAGCGCCGCCGCCCCGCCGTCCTGGCAGGTCCGGGTCACCGGCATCCAGGCGCTGGTCAACACCCAGCCGACGGGCCAGGGCGCCGGGGTCGTGGCAGAGGCGATGCTGGGCGGGCTGGGCGCGCTCGTGGTGCTGGCCTTCGTGTTCGCCAGCTTCCTGGCGTTGGTGCCGTTGGTGATCGCCGGCATCTCGATCCTCACCACCTTCCTGGCCGTCGGCGGCCTGACGCACATCACCTCGATCAGCCAGATCGTCGAGTTCCTGATCGCCCTGATCGGCCTCGGGGTGGCGATCGATTACTCGCTGCTGATCGTCAGCCGCTGGCGCGAGGAACGCGCCCACGGACGGACCGGTGATGACGCGGTCCAGGCGGCGATGGCCTCCGCGGGACGGGCGGTGCTGTTCTCCGGGCTGACCGTCGGGATCGGGCTGCTCGCCCTAGTCGTGCTCCCCGTCCCGTTCCTGCGCAGCGCCGGCATCGGCGGCGTGCTGATCCCGCTGATCTCAGTCGCCGTCGCGCTCACCCTCCTACCGGTCCTGCTTGCCGCGATCGGGGCACGGCTCGACTGGCCCCGCCTGCGCACCGAGAGCAACGCGAGCCGCGGCTGGAGCGCCTGGGCGCGGTTCACCTTCCGCCACCGCGGTCTGGCCGCTCTCGCCGGCACCGCCGCGCTCGCCGTGCTGATGGTGCCGGCGCTTTCGATGCAGGTCGGCGAGCCAGACACTGCCGCGCTGGCCCAGACCGGCGCAGCCCACGCTGCGCTGGCCACCCTGCAGGCTGGCGGCGTCCCGTCGGGCGTGTTGACGCCGATCGACGTGCTCACCGGCGCCGACGCCGCCCCGGGCATCGCGCACCGGCTCGGCGCACTTCCCGGCGTGCACGCCGCTGTGGCGCCTGTCACCGGTGGCTTCATCCGGGGTGGGACCGCTCTGGTTACGGTGCTTCCCAGCGCCGAGACCAACATCAGCGCCGGGCAGGGCACCGTCAGTGCCGTGCGCGCCGCCGTCGCCCACGATCCCAGCGTGCTGGGGGTCGCCGGCTCGGGCGCCTCGACGATCGACTTCGCCCACGATGTGTACGGCAGCTTCCCGCTGATGCTGACCCTGATCGCGCTGGCGACGTTCGCGCTGCTCGCCCGCGCGTTCCGATCGCTGCTGCTGGCGCTCAAGGCCGTGGTCATGAACCTCGTCTCGCTGTGCGCCGCCTACGGCGTCATGGTCTGGATCTGGCAGGACGGCAACGCCAGCCACGCCATCTGGGGGATCCCCGCCACCGGCGCGATCACCATGTGGGTGCCAGTGATGGTGTTCGCCTTCCTGTTCGGGCTCTCGATGGACTACGAGGTGTTCATCCTCGCCCGCATGCGCGAGGCCTATGACCGCACCGGCAACACCCGCACCGCCGTGACCGAGGGCATCGGACGCACCGGCCGCCTGGTCACCAGCGCCGCGCTGATCCTGGTCCTGTCGTTCCTGGCCATGTCCACCGGCCCCGAGACCGACATCAAGATCCTCGCCACCGGACTGGGCGCCGGCATTCTCGTCGACGCCACTCTGATCCGCTGCCTGCTGGTCCCCGCGCTGGTCAGCCTGTTCGGCACCTACAACTGGTGGCTGCCCACCTGGGCCGCGCGGCTGCTCCGCGTCGAGCCATCGCCGCTGAACCGCGCGCCGCACGCGTCCGCCCGCACGCCCCCGACGGCCCAGCCGACCCCGGCCGGCGCCTGAAGCCAGCGGCCCAAGCCGCCTCCCGCGGCGACCGCCTGCACTGCTCGCCGCCACGAGGAGGGCGATGCCTACGGCCGTTGGGATCCGAACGTCACCGCGCTCATGCCTAGGTAGCGCGCTTGTGCGGAGCCGGTCGAGCGGGCGTACGCCGTGCGCGATTAGCACTCGTCCACTTCGCCGCCGTCGCTGACGAGTCCCTGGTCGCCGTAGGCATCGTGAGGTTTCCGATCGCGGGGCCAGCAAAGCACTCGTCCGCGGCCAGTCTGAAGCGCGTCTGCTGATGGGCGGAAGCAGTCACGCGGCGTTCAGCACCGCGACGCGCCCATTCGTCGCGGAGGGAAAGTTGGCTCTGTTGCCGCGGCGATGACGGCAGGCGTCACCCGTTGCGCGCAATCCGGGCAGTCAATCTGACGGTCGGGCTCCTGCCGTCCGGCCGGTTCTCCAGGACGAGCGGCCTGCCCGGAGCTGTCATACCAGCACTCGCCGCCTGAAGTTCCGCAGACCCAGCGACAGAAACACGATGCAGAACCCGAGCAGCACCGGGTAGATGATGTACAGATGCATGTGCGAGAACGGCGTCAGCCCGGCGCGCATGCCCTCGGTCACGTAGATCAGAGGGTTGATGAGGACCAGGGTCTGTAGCCAGTGGAACGCCCCGATCTTGACTGGGGCGAGCTTGGTCCACTGGTAATACGTGCCGCCGAGGAAGGTCAGCGGCAGCACCACGAAGCCGAACATCAGCCCGATGTTGCGGGGCTCGAACGTCGTCCCGAGCAGTAGCCCCAGCGACGTCATCGCCACGCACGCCAGCGGGATCAGCGTCAGGATCACCGCCCAGTGGACCATCAGGTGGGCGTGCACGCCGCTGGCGTGGACGACCGCCGCAATTGGGAACACGATCACCGCTGCCAACGCACCCTGGACCGCGCCCGAGAGGACCTTCGAGACCGCCACCAGCCAGATTGGGCAGGGCGCCTGGACCCGGTCCTCGATCTCCCTCGTGTACCCGAACTCCGTCGACATCGGCAGCGCGACCGCCTGGATCCCTTGGAACATGATCGAGATGCCCACCACTCCCGGCACCAGCACCGTCGCGAACGCCGACTCGGAGGCATGTCCGTGGCCCCCGCCGATTCCCTGCCCGATCGTCGGGAACACGTACAGGAACACGAACACCAGCAGGAAGGGCTGGATCAGGGTCCGGATGACGAACTCGCCGACGTTCTTGCGCAGCACCACGAGGTCGCGCAGGATCAGTGCGCGCAGCGCGGTTCGGCTGGCGGCGAACGCGGAGCGCGGGGGGCTGAGCGTGATCGGCGCCTGCGCGCGGCGACTGGGGGTGGGCGTGCTGGTGGTGGTCATTCGCGGAGCTCCCTGCCGGTCAGGCTGATGAACACGGTCTCGAGCGTGGGCTCGGCGACTGACAGATCGAGTAGCTCGAAGCCGCCCTCCTCGGCGACGGCGACGACGCGCGGCACGATCCGCTCGGCGCCCCTGATATGCAGCTCGACTCCGTCCTCGAGCTCCCGCGTTCTCGTAAGGACCTCGAGCTCGCGCTGCATTTGAGCGGCCAGCGCGGCCGGGTCGCCGCTCGCCTTGACGGTCACGATCGTGTCGGCACCTACCGACCGCTTGAGCGCCGCGGGCGTGTCAAGCGTAAGCACCTTGCCGTGGTCCATGATCGCGACCCTGTTACAAAGCTGATCGGCCTCCTCCATGTAATGCGTCGTGAGCAGGATCGTCTGGCCGGCCGCGTGAAGCTCACCGAGGATCTCCCACAGCGCCAGGCGACTCTGAGGATCCAGACCCGCCGTCGGCTCGTCCATGAACAGCACGGCGGGGCGGTGAAAGATCGCCCGAGCGACCATCAGCCGCTGCGCCATCCCCCCAGAGAGCGCATACACAGACACCTTGGCCCATTTCTCCAGGCGGAACTGCTCCAGCAACTCGTCAGCGATCCTGCGCGACTCGCCCGCCCCGATTCCGAACAGCCGGCCATGAAAGTAGAGGTTCTCCCACACCGTCAGCTGGCGATCGAGGGTGTTTTGTTGCGATACGACACCGATCAGCTGCTTGGCGAGGGCGGGATGGGTGATGACGTCGACCGCGCCGACGTGCGCGGTACCCGCGGTCGGGATCACGCGCGTGGTGAGCATCCCGGCGGTGGTCGTCTTCCCCGCTCCATTTGGTCCAAGCAGCCCAAAGATCTCTCCCGCCTGGACTGTCAGGTCGAGGTGGTCGACGGCCGCGAAGTCGGTGCCCTGGTAGACCTTGGTCAGCCCGGCCGTGCGGATGACCGCCCCGTCGAGACCGCTCTCGCCCATCGCCTAACCGTACTGCGCGAGCGAACCGTGCCGTCCGGAGCCCGGCCTACGTCACCAGGATCCTGCTCCGCGTCGGGCGCCTGCTTTCGGCACCGTCGAGCGGTCGACACGGACGCCCGCAATCAACGGATAGGACGCGCCAGCGCCCGACCTCCTCGTCGACGTTACCGGCCGACAGGCTCGGACGAGCGCTTCCTTGCAAAGCGCGCGTGAGGATCCAGGCGACAGATGATGTCGCTCGCTTGCGAGTTCGCCCAGATCCGAGCGCCAACGCGAGCGGCTGAGAGGCCCGGATCTCGCCAGCCGGCCGCACCCGCTTTGTCGCCCAAAGGGAAGTGAGCGTACTGGCCCGGAGATCGCCCTCTACATAGGCACCGAACGCGTGGTGACGGCAGGCGCCGACGACTGCTTGGCGCGAGGAGCGCGTGTCCGGTTGCCGTTATGTCTGACGAGCGCCTGGTCGCCATTCTGATCGTGCGCCGCGCGCGGGATCGCCGACGAATGCGATCGCAGGGTTCGGTTCGGACTGGCGTGATTTTTGGTTCCGTTGTTCGCCAAACCCAGATCACAGGTCGTCGAAACCTGCGCCGCTCGCGAGCGCACTGAGGATGTCGCCGAGCCGTTCGGCGACGAGATGGAACACCCCGGACGCGAGGCTGATCCGGCGCGCACCGAGACCGGCGAGATCGTCGATCGATAGACCGCCGCGGCGCGCGAGGAAATTGAGCGGTCCCGGCACCGATGCGATGAGCGAGGCCACGTGGTCCTTGCTCGCGACGGCGATCGGGTAGACGCAGTCGGCGCCCGCCTCAAGGTAGAGGCGCCCCCGCCGGATGGCCTCCTCGAGCTGGGCCGCCTCGTCACCCACGAGGCGGATGAAGGTGTCGGTCCTCGTGTTCAGTACGACGTGGACACCCATTTGCTCGCTCGCGGCCCGCACCTCGGCGAGGTAGGCCGCCTGCCGGTCGGCGTCGAGCAGCACGCCGTCCGCGTGGTGATCGGTGTCCTCGAGGTTGCATCCGACCACGCCGGCCTCGAGGAGCCGGGAAACGAGATCGGAGGGAGCCAAACCGAAGCCCGCCTCGAGGTCGGCGGTCACCGGCACCGAAACCGCTCGGGCGATCCGCGCGGTGAAGGAGAAGATCAGGTCTGGGTCGCTCGAATCGTCGTCGGGTTCCCCGAGGACCTGGGCGACCGCCCGACTCGAAGTCGCGACAAATTCGAAGCCGGCCGCCTCTACGGCGCGTGCCGAGGACGCGTCCCAGACGTTCGCTAGCAGGACGGGCGTGTCCTCGTGGTGCGCTCTGAGGAGCCGCTCTGCCTGCTCGGCCAGGGCCCCTCGATCTGGCGATTTCGATGGTCGCGTCAATGCTGTGCGACGACGGTGCGCGCTACGTAGTCACCGACGTCCGCCCGGAACGCGACCGCAAAGCGGTTCCAGCCGTTGATCGCCACGATGGCGAGCGTAAGCGAGCACAACTCGTTCTCGGTGAAGACGTTCCGGACCGACTGGTAGAGGTCGTCGGGCACATCGCGCTCGGCGAGCAGGGTGAGTTCCTCGCACCAGAGGAGCGCGGCGCGCTCGCGTTCGCTGAAGACCGGCGCCTCGCGCCACGCGACGACGAGATGGAGCCGTTCGTCGAACTCCCCTGCTGCCAGGGCGTCCTTGGTGTGCATCTCCAGGCAGTGCGCGCAGCCGTTCAGCTGCGAGGCGCGTATCCGGACGAGTTCGAGGAGCTCAGGCTCGAGCGGATGTTCACCTACCGCCGCACTGAGGCCGCGCATCGCCCTGATGATCTCGTCGTGAGC
>JBDTEE010000103.1:0-7993 GCA_039922645.1 Solirubrobacteraceae bacterium
GGCGTAGGGGCCGCATGCGGTGACCCATTCGTCCGCCAGGGCGGACGTTGCGCCGAGCGCGAGGGCGGCAGCCGCAAGGCACGTAGACGCGATGATTCCGGGCCGGCGCCAGGCTACGGTCATCTCACGACTGCGGACAGACAACGGCAACGTTGACGGTCGTACGTCCGTCCGACAGATCGACGTATGCGCCGCCAGGCTTCTTGTTCCCTGCGCTGTTGATCTCGGCGCTCGCATAGGAGAGCGGAGGGATCACTCCCGTGGTAGCCAGGGCGAAGCAATTAGCTGGAATGGGCTTATCCCACTGGATCAGGCCGCCCGGGGAGAAGCCCGATGTTCGCCAGACGATCACCCGCGCGCGAGGCCGCGAGGCGACAATCCGACCAAACGAGTCGATCTTGGCCCAGTCACGCACGTAGCCGGCGATCGAGCCGCGGTCGAGCTTCACGGCGCTGACCGAGTGGTTCTTCAGGGCTCGGTTGCCGACGCTGCCTTCGGGGAGACGGAAGGCGGCGTAGCTCGTGCCGCCCAGGGCGACGAAGAGCGCGAGGTAAGCAACGACGTTGGTCTTGAAGTGGTGGAGGACTCGGGTCATCTCGGCTCTCTTTCGGTCATCCGTCGGGTGAGCTGCCGGGGGCGAGGCTGCCGTTGGCGCCCAGCGCCGGCTGTGACCCGGAGCTGCGTGCCTGGCTGCCGGCCGTGGTGGCCGCAGGGGTGGACGTGGTCGAGGTGGATGCCGGGGTGCTCTGCACCGGCGGCACAGTGGTCGATGTCGGCGCCGGTGTCGTGTAGCCGACCGGCTGCGCAGCCGAGGCCGGAGCGGTGCGACCCTGGTGGCGTACGCGGTGAGCCACGGAACGCTTCACCGCCGGCCGGCGGGCGCTTGCCCGGTCGCTAGTGGGCCGCTCTGCCCGAAGGCGGTGCGCTCGAGCGCCGAAGGCCGGTGTCACGGTCCGGTGCGCCGCCGCCGATTGGCCGGCCGAGCTGAGGTCGGCGAGCCGCCCCCGGGAATGAGGCCCGGACCCCAGGCCAACCGCGAACACGGCGGCCAGCGCCGCTGCGGCCAGGACGCTGAGCGCAGCCAGGGGCCGGCGGCGGCGACCGGTGGCCCGCGGGGCCCGCGATGCTGCCAGCTGGGCCCGTCTCTGACTCCACATCGCCGCGGCGCTGGCACGGCTTAGATGACCGGGTGCGGGCGCGTGGTGGGGCGCGGTCAGCGCGTCCTGCACAGCGGCGGACGTCTCACTCCAGAAGTCCTCGGCGGTCGGCACCGATCCGGCCGCCGCCTGGTCCGAGGCATCCGCGCGAGAACCGAAGGGGACGAACTCTTCCCGTGGCCCGAGCCAATCGGTCAGGCGTACGACGTTGTCGCCCTCTGGAGCCTCCGCGCCCTCATCGCTTTGCCAATCCTCACCGTTCATACGGTTTTGCAGACCTTTTTCTCCCGCCGCTGTTGGAGGCGTCCTCCTGTGGCGCTATTGTACATCTGGATTGGCTCCAGTTTGTCTCAATTAGCAAACAATGACCCCGCCTGACCAGAATCCAGACGAGTTCCTCACCGTGGCTGAGGTGGCTTCCACGCTCAAGCTGAACCAGCAAACGGTGCGCAACTGGATCGACCAGGGGTCGTTACCGGCCTTCCGCGTTGGCCGGCGCGTGCGGATCCGGCGCTCCGATTTCCAGCGGATCCTCGACGAGAGCTACAGCGGGTCCACCCGTCCCGCCTCGGCAGGTAACGGGCCCAGCGCGGACGATTTCTGGGGCGGGGAGCCGGTCGGCGTCGCCGAGCCCGAACGCGGGGTGAGCATCGCTGCGGCCGGTGACCGGGTGCGCGCCCCGACAAACAGCGAGGCGGCCGCCCCCGACAGCAGGCTGGAATGAGCTTCAGCGACGAGCTCGACCGAGAGCGGGCCCAGATCATGCGGGCGGTCCGCCACGCCAGCGATGACTGGGCGGCCGCCATGCGCGCCCACAAGCTCGCCCCGCCCGACCCTGGCTTTGCCCAGCGGCTGCGGGATCTCGCCGAGGCAGCGGCGGCCGAGCAGGTCGCCTGGGAGCACGCTCACGCCGCCGGACTTCTCTGGCGACCGGTGCCGGGAGCGGAAAGCGCTGCGCCCCCGTATGAGCTGCGCCCCGAGACGGGACGCCGGGGGCCGCGAGAGCTCTGGGCTCGCTTCGACGCCGCCGTGAGCGGACTGAACCAGGCCATCACCGGCTCGAGTGCAGCCCGGGTGGCCGACGCATTCGGGGCGATGTCCGACGCGGCGGGCCAGCTCGCCGATGCGGTTGCGCTTGAGGACCAGACGTCCCGCACGCGCGGGGCCGCCTGAGCCCCTACGCCTGAGCCCGCGCATCCGCGCGGATACGCTCCACTGCTCCCGTGCCGCCCCTACCGCGACCCTCAATCCACCTGCCCGCACCCGGAACCCGGCGTGCGATCGTCATCGGCGCCGGCTCGTTCGGCACGGCGGTGGCGCTACTCCTAGCGCGGGGCGGCCTGCGGACAACGCTCCAGGCGCGGACCAAAGAGCAGGCCCGCCAACTTCAGGAAGACCGCGAGAACAAGGTCTACCTGCCCGGGGTCGAGTTACCTCGTGAGCTCCGCATCGAGGACGTCAGCGCCGGACTGGGGCGCGCCGACTACGTATTTCTTGGCGTTCCCTCATCGGGCCTTGAACAGGTGATCGCTCACCTCGAGCACTCCGGTCTGCCTGAGAAAGCGGCCATCGTTTCTCTGGCCAAGGGCCTCGTTTCGCCCGAGGGGGATCCGCCGACCACGCTCCTGAGTCGCCGCTTCGGCGAGCACCGCACCGCCTGCCTGGGGGGTCCCTCGCACGCGCACGAGATGGTCAGTGCCGGCGCGGCCCTGGTCGCCGCCTCCAGCGAGCAGGCGCTGGCCAGCGTGTTCATTCGCGCGGGCGTCGTATGCGAGGAATCCAACGACCCGATCGGGGTGGAGCTGGCCGGCGCGGGCAAGAACGCCGCCGCCCTGGCCTCCGGCGCCACCGAGGCCCAGGGTCTGAACGCCGCCGGTGCCGCCGCCGGGCACATCTTCGCTGAGGTGTGGAGGTGGGCAGAGGCCGAGGGCGCGCGCCCCGAATCGATGATCGGCCTGGCCGGCACGGGCGATCTTGTCGCCACTGCGCTCGCTCCCCAGAGCCGCAACCGTCGCGCGGGGGCAATGCTCGCGGAGGGAGTGCCGGCCTCCGAGATCGGTGACCGGGTCGGCCAGGCGGTGGAGGCGCTGGAAACGGTGCCCCTGCTGGCCCGCGCGCTGGCCCGGGCCGGCGTCGATGCTCCCGTGACTCGGGCGCTCGGACGCCTCATCTCCGGCGAGCTCCCTCTGGATGAGTGGGTCGATGTAGTCAGGGCCACCGTGCCGCCTCCGGCGCGCTGGCGTCCGGCCGTCCGCCCCGGGTTCTGGCGGCGAGTGCGCGAGCGCATGCGCGCCTTCTTGCACCGCGCGGAAGCGGACTAGGAGTTAGATACGAGATGTTTACTGCAGCTGAAGGCTGACGTGTAAGCCTTTACGCTCGAACACATAGCGAGGAGAGGAGACAGGGGAATGCCTCAGATCATCGTGACAGCTGATGCGCGTGACCGCTCTGTCATGTTCACCGAGCGCGTGACCGTAAGCGACTTCGAGTCGGGCCATTTTCAGGCCCAGCTGGTCGAGCGGCTTGGCTGGGCAGTGGAAGATGCGCACGCGGTCGAGCGCGACCACCGGGAGGCGGCCGCTTTCGAGGCGACGAGCATCGAGCCCGAACCGGAGAGGACCGAGCGCGAAATGGTCAGCGACGCTCAGCCAGTGTCGTGACCACGGCTTCGTAGACACCCGCACCGTAGGCCTCGTCGGCCAGTCGCACGCCGGCGCGGCCCGCGGCGTCGGTCTCCAGGGTGAGGTCGCGCTCCAGGGCGTTGGAGACCAGCCAGAACGCGCCCACCACCGAGGCTGCGTCCATGTCTTCGCGAGAATCGCCGACGGCGATCACGTCCTCGGGTGCGTATCCGCGGGCCTGCATGTGGCGCGCCACGCCACGGGCCTTGGAGGCGCCGCCCGGAATCAGGTGATAGGCGTGGACCGCGGGTAGGCCCGGCATCTGCTCGCCCGCCGCGCGGACTACCCCGTTGTCGACCAGACGCAGTCCGGCCAAGCCAGCCTCGGCCAGCACCGAGCCCGCCTCTTCGAGGTCGACTAGTCCCCGGAACAGATGGGAGACATCGCGTCCGCGTGACCAGGGGGTGTGGTACTCGAGTTGACCGGCGAACCGCTCGAGCAGCAGGGTAGGGGCGCCCGAGGCTTCGATCTGGTCGTAGATCGAGCCCAGCTCGTCGGAAGGTTCCCAGCCATCGGTCAGCCATTCGAGCTCACCGTCGAGGACCAGACCGCAGCCGATCTCGAAGATGAATGCGCGGGACCCGATCAGCCGGGACGCCTCGAACACGCTGGAGTGACGGCGACCGGAATAGATCACCACCTCGACATCGGCGCGGGCGCAGGCCTCCAAGGCCCTGACGCCGAGGAGGCTGAACCTGCCGTCGGCGCCGGTCAGCAGCGAAGCCCGAGGGCCGAGCAGGGTGCCGTCGAGGTCCACGTATAGGCAGCGCATGGCGCGCGCGACCGTAGCATCGGTCGCCCTGGGGCTGCGCGTGGAGGCTCGCCATACTGAGAGCGAGGTGGCCGCCGTCCGTGAAACCGAGCCCTGGGAGGCCCTGCTGCAGGTCGGCCGCGAGGACGAGCGGCTCGTGCATGACGACCTCGTTCCCGCCCGCTCAGGTCGCTCGGCGGCGATCCCTTCCGAGCTCAGCTGGCGGGTGAGCGAGGCCCTGGCCACCGCTGGTATCGAGCGCCTGCATGAGCATCAGGTCCAGGCGCTGCACGCCGCCTTCGACGGTCCGACGATTATCACCACCGGCACCGCCTCGGGCAAGTCGCTCTGCTTTCAGCTCCCCACCCTCGAGGTCCTGACCTCCGACCCGACCGCCCGCGCGCTCTACCTCTATCCGACCAAGGCGCTGGCCCAGGACCAAGCGCGCTCGTTGCAGCGCTTCGGTCTGACCAAGGCGATCCGTCCCGCCATCTACGACGGTGACACGCCACGTGCTCAGCGGGCCGGAATCCGCAAGCGCAGCAACCTCATTCTCACCAATCCGGACATGCTGCACGTGGGCATCCTTCCCCACCACGCCGCGTGGGGTGACCTGTTCGCCAACCTGGCCTTCGTCGTCATCGACGAGGCGCACGTCTACCGCGGCGTCTTCGGCTCTCATGTGGGGAACGTGCTGCGACGACTGCGGCGGGCGGCAGCCATCCACGGCACCGCGCCGCGCTTCCTGCTGGCTAGCGCGACCATCGCCAACCCGGTCGAGCTGGCCGAGCGGCTCACCGGCCTGGAGGACTTCAATCTCGTTGACCAGGACACCGCGCCGAAGCCGACCCGCAGGGTGGCGATGTGGAACCCACCGCTGCTCGACGAGGCGCTCGGCGTGCGCGCTTCCGCGCTCTACGAGGCCGCCGAGGTGTTCTCGGAGCTGGTTTCCAGCGGCGCGCGGACGATCTGCTTCATGAAGTCCCGCAAGGGGATAGAGCTCATCCTCCGCCACGCCGCCGACCGCCTCGAGCCTGAACTGGCCGAACGTATCGCGCCCTACCGGGCCGGGTACACGCCTGCCCAGCGCCATGAAATCGAACGGCGCCTGACCGACGGTGAGCTGCTCGGCGTGGTGGCCACGAATGCACTCGAGCTGGGCATCGACATCGGCGAACTTGACGCCGCGATCTGCGTGACCTTCCCGGGCACGGTGGCCAGCCTGCGCCAGATGTGGGGGCGGGCTGGACGCCGCGGGCGAGGACTGGCCGTGTACATCGCCGGGGAGGACGCCCTGGATCAATTCTTCTGTCGCCACCCGGATGACTTCCTCGGGCGCCCCGTGGAGGCGGCCATCCTTGACCCCGACAGCAGCCAGATCTACGCCGAGCACCTGCTCTGCGCCGCCCACGAGGCGCCACTCAGCGACGCCGACGCGCCGATCCTCGGCCCCCAGTGGCATGAGCACGCCACCGCGCTGGCCGAGGCTGGCTTTCTACGCGAGCGGGTCACCGGGTTCGTGCCTCGGCGCGCCGATGACTACCCGGCCGCTCGCGTCGCCCTTCGATCCGCGTCGGCCGACAGCTTCGTGCTCATCGACGGCGCCTCGGGCGAGGTGTTGGGGACGATCGAGGCCGGCCGTGCATATTCGACCGTGCACGACGGTGCCGTGTACCTCCACATGGGGCGGTCCTATCTGGTGCTCGATCTCGATCTGGCTGCCCGCCGGGCGGTGCTTGAGCCCTTCGACGGCAACTACTTCACGCAGACCAAGCGCGAGAGCATGACCTACATCGAGCGCTTGATCGATCGGCGCTCCGTCCACGGGGTAACGCTGTCCTTCGGCTCAGTGGTCTACTCGGAGGAGGTGCTGGGCTATCAGCGCAAGAGCCTGCAAGACCACGAGGTGATCGACTTCCACGCCCTCGATCTGCCCACCACCGAGTTCCCCACCCAGGCCCTCTGGTATGAGCTCGATGAGCTGCTCGCCGGCGAGCCGTTCCCGTCCGCGCAGCTCCTCGGGTCGCTCCACGCCCTCGAACACGCACAGATTGCCGTCCTGCCGCTGATCGCCATGTGCGACCGCTGGGACATTGGAGGGCTCTCGACCAACGCCCATCCGCAGACCGGCGGTCCGACCATCTTCATCCATGAGGGTCACCCCGGCGGCGTGGGAATAACCCGTCGTGGCTATGAGCAGTTCAGCCGGCTGGTCGGCGATGCTCAGCGCCTGATCGGGGAATGCCCGTGCCAGGACGGCTGCCCGTCCTGCGTACAGTCGCCGAAGTGCGGCAATCTCAACGATCCGCTGTCCAAGCGGGGCGCACTTGAACTGCTCCGTCGACTTAGCAGCAACTAACCCCCGGGTAGCTTCAACGATTGGTGAACGAGGCGGCGCTCGCCGCCGGGGCCAGCACGCCGATGATCAGCCCTAACTTCCGACCGTCTCTAGCCGCCCCCAGTCGCTAGCATCGCCCGGCCAGGGCGAGATAGCTCAGCTGGTAGAGCACACGACTGAAAATCGTGGTGTCCCGGGTTCGAGTCCCGGTCTCGCCATCAGCCGAAAGTCCTGCAAATTGGCCCCTTCTGGCTCTGGGTGACGGAAGCAATGTGGGCCTCCTTTTGGTCCGGTAAACCCTGGAATCGGCGTTTACCGGACCAATTGAGCAGACAACAACGTCCAACATGGACTTGGACGCGAACCTGAGGGCGCCCGGCTGCGTGGTGGCGCGGTGCGTCCGCACAATTGTTGGGCTCCGGAAGAGCGCGATCCTGTCACGCCGGAGGTCGCGGGTTCGAGTCCCGTCGCTCCCGTTAGTCAAAGCGAGCCAAATCGCGCCATAGCAGGCTCTTTATGAGTGCGGCGTGGTTTGGTCTTCGCCATCGCAAGCCACGCGCAGTCAGGTCGCGCCCGAAAAACGGTGACCAAAACGGTGACCACGAGCGGCCGCCGAGAAATGCCGGTACTGCGGTGAGTGACCGTCGCGCGTGGCTGGCTGAGTGGCGCCCCGACGCCGGGCGGCGCCTGAGACGCGCTGCCGAGATAGGCATCGCTACTCATGCAGCCCCGTTGCGGGGCGGGGGCGGGTCTGCACGTGGCCCGCGGAGGGCGAACTCGGCCCTGTCCGACCTGCAAGGCGCTGCCTGGCGAGGCGTGGCGCACGCTGTCGGGTCGTGAGACTGCCCAGCCGCACATGGCTCCGCTGAGCTGGTGTTGACGCTCCACCGCGCGAGCCGAGCCCTTCAGCGTCTCTTGATGGCTCAGGCTCGCGCGAGCGGCCTTGGGATGTTGGAGTTTTTGATCTTGGCGAGATCGGCCGAGGGCGATGGCGTGACTCCGGGTGAGGCCGGCGGGTCAATCGGTCTGAGCACGAGTACCATGCACGGGTCTTTCCAATCGTCTT